>JAKQBV010000112.1 GCA_029573925.1 bacterium | reverse complement strand
CGTCACGTCCTGATTTCTTTCCCGGCCTTGCGCCTGACGGACTCCACCTTGCCTTCGAGCCGCTTCTTGGCCCCCTTGCGGTCGTCGATGGTTATCGATGTCAGAACCCTTGGCGACCCTTTGCGGACCAGCGCGTGGCATTTGCCGATTAGCTCCATAACAGCCTTCCAGTCCCCCTCGACGATAGTCCCCATCGCCGTCAGCTTGTAGTCCAGCCCGCTCGCGTCCACCATCCTTATCACCTTCGCCACAGTCGGGCTTATGCTCTCTCCCTCTCCAAGCGGAACAATCGTAAACGTCGCCAGCATAAAAACCTCCCCCAAGAAAACATCAAGCATAAGTATAAAAACCTTGCCGCTAATACAAAACTGCTCGTTCAAAAAATGCTATCTCCCCCGCGCCTTAATCAAAGCTGCGTCGGAGAGCCGCGCCGGGGATTTCAAGCTATAATGTGAACAGCGACAACGCGAACTTCGGGCGCAGGCGCGCGCCGGCGGAAAACGCCGAGCATAAGGAGCGGTTATCATTATGAAAGCATTAGTGACGGGCGGCAGCGGTTTTCTCGGCTCCAACATCGTCAAGCATCTCGTCGAGCAGGGACACGAAGCGCGCGTCCTGCTCCGGAATACGTCGTCCACAAAAGCGCTCGAAGGCCTTGATCACGAGAAGGCGTTCGGCGACATCACGGACGCGGAGTCGCTTGCTCCGGCGATGAAGGGCGTGGACTGGGTCTTCCACACCGCCGCCTCCGTCAGCATGTGGAAAGGGAGCTGGAAGCGGTCTCACGAAATCAACGCGGGTGGAACGCGGAACATGGTCGAAGCGGCTCTGAAGGCCGGCGTGAAACGATTCATCCACACAAGCTCAATATCCGCTCTAGGAATTCCCAAGAACGGGGAGGTCGGAGACGAAACGCTCGAATGGACGCTGCCGTTCGACTTCGCTTACAACCATTCAAAGCGGGAGGCGGAAAAAGAAGTCTTGAAAGGCGCTCGACAGGGGCTTCAGGCGGTCATCCTCAATCCCGGCATGATCCTCGGAGAGCGTGACGTGAACCTCAACGGAGGAAGCATGCTGCTGGACATCCGCAACGGGAACATTCCAATCTGTCCTCCGGGCGGAAATGGAGTTTGCGACGCGGACTCGGTTGCGAAAGCGCACATCGCGGCGGCCGAGCGCGGGGCGGTGGGCGAGCGGCACATCGTCGCGGGCGTCAACGCCACTTTTAGAGAAATTTTCGAAACTGTGGCGGAAGTGGTAGGCGGCAGAGCGCCCTCGCTGCGCGCTCCAGCGGAACTGGCCCACATCATCGGGAAAACATGCGACTTCTTCTCGACATTCACAAAGAAAGAGCCGGACATCACATTCGACAAAGCGTTCTGGAGTTCGTGCCGCAACTATTACTCAAGCAAAAAAGCGCAGGAACTGCTCGGATTCGAAATGACGCCGATAAAAGTATCCGTCGAAAAGTGTTACGACTGGTATCTAAAAAAAGGCATCATGACTCCCCCGACGCCGACATTTCGGTGAAAACGGGAATCCGTTTTCGACACCCCCCGGTTCATATTATCGCCACTCATCCTCTTTTCAATCCGCTTACAGTCTCGGCCCGGACTTAACCCGGATTTTCACGAGAAAAACCCGGGCTAGACGCTTGTGATATTTCAGAATCGAGTCTGCGGCGCTTGGCTTCCCTGAAAGAAGTGACAAAGGCGCGGCAAAAGAGTATATTCAATGTAACGAACAGGAGGGGTTGCCATGGGAGACAAGAGTCCGAAAAAGAAAGAAAAAAAGAAAAAAAAGGCTGACAAAAAGATTGTCGCGCCTAAACCGTCCGCTTTGTCGCCGGCCAAGAAATCTAAATAGTTTTTTAGGTTTGATATTGGTCGTTTTTGCTTATCCAATCGTGTGCCATGCGCGAAGCTGTTTTATTTGCGCATGATATCGTTTTTGTTAATTGCTATCGGGAAGCGTTTCTAATATTTCATATAGATACTTTTAGATGTTTTTATTTCCCCGGCAGTAGAGCCTGAAGCCACGCCATTCACTAAAGACATAATAGTCTTTTCTTTGGAATTCCTAATTGCAAACAACATGTTTTTTACGAATAAATATGGATGTGCCATTTAACCCGAATTATTTTTAAACCCGGATTTGTCGATAGAGCCGACGAACCGGGGCGATTTTCATAGCAGCGAACTCACGCACAAAGCAAGTTTGTGCGTGCCACCCATTTATATTGTTCATGAACCGTATGTTCTATTCACTGCAAAAATGCGCCTTGCGCCTCGCGTTTAATGCGCACTGAACAATCGCTCCCGAATCCTAATGACGGATTAGGGTTAAAAAGCGCTTCTTTGCACGTTGGTTCGGTCGCCGGTTTTTTAGCGACTGAAGGGCTTTTTCAGACGGTGTCGCAGCGTTCCGCGATGAAGTTTTTGTATCCGTCGATTTCCGATTTGATTCTAGCCGCGTCCCAGCCGAGTTTTTCGCCGAGGTAGTCGGCGGCTTTCGCCGCTCCGTCCAGCCCCTGACCGAAAAGCTTGTGAGTTCCGGTTCGAGCCATTGCGTCTGAAAGCGTCGCGCAATGCTCGGTTTTGAAGGAGAAGAGCAGGGCGCACATCGGCTGTGAGTCTGGCTGCGAAACGATTTTATCCAAATCGCGAGGCTCTTTGGCAAGTTCGAGAACGCCCGCGTGCCTTGCGCCGTAGCGTCTTGCGACATTTTCCAGCGTCACGGGATCGATGTCCGGCCATGCGGCGCGAAGCCTTGCGGAGCAATCGTCCATGCAACCCTCGATTTCGCCTCCGGGGTATCTGTCCTTGTGAGTCGTGGCGTATTTGGCTCCGGGTTTGAGTTTGGCGAGGATGCCTTTGGTGGCGACCTCCGCAAGATGCCGGGCCGGGCCGAGCTTGCCGCTGACGGACACGGTGTTGGACGATTTGCCGCTCCATTGTATGAGGTCTCGACGGGAGACGGCTTTCGGGTCAGTCTTGCCCGGCTGTCGCAGCAACGGCCTCACCCGCGTGTAATATATGTCCTTTTCCGGGTCGCGCGAGTATTCAGGGAACCGGCTCTTGGTCTTCGCCGTTATCTCGTCGATGTCCGCCTTGAAGTTTCGGTTGTGGTTTATTCCGTCGCCTACCTCGACATCGCGCTCGGTAGTGCCGATCAGCAATCTATCCCTGCCTTTCGAAATGAGGAAGAGAATTTTCTTGTCTATCCAGAACGCGTAAGCCTCTGAGAGGTCGGGGGACTTCAGGAAGCGCGGGGAAACGATGTGGGAGCCGGACACTTTGCGGATAAGCTCGCGGCCCTCGCCGATTCCGGCTTTTTCGAGCGTGCGGTCTATGAGAACGCCGGTCGAGTTCACGACTATCTTGGGTCGGCATGAGAAGACTTCGCCCGTTAGCGCGTCCTTGATGCTGACTTTCGTCACCCGGCCGTCCGGCGCGGTCTCGAACTTTTCGGCGATGGCGTGGTTGGCAGCCTCCGCCGCGATTCCCGTGTCTCGAGCGTATCTCTCCGCGGACAGGATGTTCTCGATAACCAACCGTTCGACGTCCTCTATCTTGCAGTCCGTGAACCTGAATCCGCCCACAAGCTTGTCCGGGTTCAACTGCGGGGCTATCTTCAGCATCTGCGCTTTTTTGAATTTTTTATAGCCGATTTTATCCTTGTTAGGAGGGAATCCTTTCATCATCAGGCCGAGAGCGGCGAACACTTTGTAGAGTATCATCCCGGCCTGCATCATCCACATCCCGGCTCCGAAATAGCCGCCGACGGTGATGGGCATGCAGGGAACGCGAGGTATGCAGAAATCGAACGTCGTGCCGTCGCCCTTATAGACGGGCATGTAGAAGTTCAGGTGGCGGACGAGATGGGGAGCGTTGACGCTGAGCAACTCGCGCTCCGTGAGGGACTCGAAGACCAGCGGCCAGTCCGCCAGCGCCATCAGATATCTGAAGCCGCCGTGCGCCATCTCCGTCGAGCCTGCGCTGACGTCCCATCCGAAGTCCCGGCTCTCCACAAGCTGGGCGGAAAGGCCGTTGCGCGCGCACTCGCGGAATATGGCCGAGCCTACTATCCCGCCGCCCACTATCAGAACGTCAGGCTCCGAGAGTATCCTGTTGCGCTGTGTCATCACAAGCCTCCTTTTGTCGCGGGGGGGAAGGAAGAGATTTCCGCGCGCCCGCGCCACCGTCTAAATTATTATAGTAAAATTCTCTTGCATATTCCTTATAGACCGCAAAGAAGTTGTCTGTCGCGCTCCTGCGCGCAAAGGGCGTCGATTGTTTGAGGCTCTTTCGACAATTTTTCTTGAGTAATGCCCGCTAGCAGGGAAATCTCAGACAAACAAACCACCTGATATTGCCGTATGCTTGCCGTTTAATTTGTTGGGGCGGTATTTAAGATTGTTAAAAAACAAGCATGAAAAAAAGAAAAATACGGATTATAGGCTGACCAAATGCGCCACGGATTAAATGCAACGGCAACGGCAATCGGAATAGTTGCCGAAATAAATTTAAAATAATTCACAAAACGGCAATAGCGCCGTAACGGGCTTCGCGAAGTGTGTAATAAACGGCCCTATTGCCGTTAGAGCATTGTATCGAGGGCTAAAAATACGGCTTGACTGCCGTATTACGCTGTTTATTTATTATCTTATTTATCTATAATATTGCTCGTTGCAGATATGATTTTAGTCTGATTCAATGCTCAAAACATGTCAGATGTAGCATAAGGCAGGGAATGGCAGACGGAATTATACGGCAATAAAAACACCGAAATAAATAATGCCGAAGAAGGCAATGTATAAGGAAGGAAGAAAAATGAAAGACTATGCGTTGAAGGTTTTCGAGCAAGTGAAAACGAAGAACCCCGGCGAGGTGGAATTTCATCAGGCCGTCGAGGAAGTGCTGGAGTCGCTTGAGCCGATTCTGAAGAAGAACCCGGTGTATCAGGAAATGGCGATACTAGAGCGGGTAGTGGAGCCGGAGAGAGTCTTGATGTTCCGCGTGCCGTGGCTGGACGACAGCGGCAAGGTGCAGGTGAACAGGGGATTCAGGGTGCAGTTCAACAGCGCGATTGGGCCGTACAAGGGCGGGCTGCGGTTCCACCCGTCGGTAAACCTGAGCATATTGAAGTTTCTCGGATTCGAGCAGATATTCAAGAACAGCCTGACGACGCTGCCGATGGGCGGAGGCAAGGGCGGCTCGGACTTCGACCCGAAAGGCAAGTCAGATCTTGAGGTAATGCGCTTCTGCCAGTCGTTCATGAGCGAGTTGTTCAGGCATGTGGGCGCTGACACCGACGTGCCTGCCGGAGACATCGGCGTGGGCGGCCGCGAAATCGGTTTCATGTTCGGGCAGTACAAGAAACTGCGCAACGAAGTGACGGGCGTGCTCACGGGCAAGGGCGTCAACTGGGGCGGAAGCCTAATCCGACCCGAGGCCACCGGATACGGGCTGGTCTTTTTCGCCGAGGAGATGCTCAAGACTCGCGGCGAAAGCTTCGAAGGGAAAACGGTCGCCATCAGCGGTTCCGGCAACGTCGCCCAGTTCGCCGCCAAGAAGTCCGTCGAGCTTGGCGCGAAGGTCGTCTGCTTCTCGGATTCCTGCGGCTGGATATGCGATCCCAACGGAATCGACGGCGAGAAGCTAGACTACGTGATGGAGCTTAAGAACATCAAACGCGGCAGGATAAAAGAGTTCGCCGACGAGTTCTCATGCAGCTATTCGGACGCAGGCAACGTGTGGGACGTCAAATGCGATATCGCTCTCCCGTGCGCCACTCAGAACGAGGTGAGCGGAGCGGACGCCAAGAAGCTAGTGAAGAACGGCTGCGTCTGCGTCGCCGAAGGCGCGAATATGCCGTGCTCGCCGGAAGCGGTGAAGGTGTTCCTCGAAAACAAAGTTCTGTTCGGGCCGGGCAAAGCAGCCAACGCGGGCGGAGTCGCCACGAGCGGACTTGAAATGGCACAGAACAGCATGCGCCTGAACTGGCCCTCGGAAGAGGTCGAGAACAGGCTGCGCGGCATTATGAAACGCATACACGAATCCTGCGTCGAGGCTAACGACGAATTCGGATTCAAAGACAACTACGTGGTCGGCGCCAATATAGTCGGATTCAAGAAGGTGGCCGACACAATGCTCGACCTCGGCGTCATCTAATCCCGAACCCGAAGGCGAGTCGCCGCTAAAAACGCCGGCGCGGGAAGCTCTCTTCCCGCGCCGTTTTTTTTTGTCGCGTTTAAACCCGAATCCGTCGTTAGGATTCGGGAGCGATTGTTCAGAGCGGATGAAATGCGAGGCGCAAGACGCATTTTTGCAGTGAATAGAACATAGGGTTCATGAACAATATAAATGGGTGGCACGCAGGTCAGTTATGTATCTTCGACATTGACCAAATAAAAAGATGTGAAAAGGTTTGGGGAAAGAACCCTTTTAAAGGTTTTTTCCCCAATAGCCGAAGGCGAAAACCCTTCTATTGGTTTTTGGAGTTTTAAGAAGCGCGGGCGCGGCTAATTTGCGGGCGACATTTCAGGCGCAGTTTAAAGAAATGGAGGGCCGGGTTCTGGCGGCCGCCTGTTCCGCGGCGGGTTGAGCGACCCGGCTGGCTTTTGCGGAGGCCTTTTTTTCCCGGATAATGAATTTCTCCGGCAGAAACGCGCTGATCAACGGCTCAATCCCCGGATTCACTCGAAAGATGGCGGCTTTGATGTTTTTCTTGTTGCAGTGCTCAATTACGGAAATCAGCGCGCCTAATCCTGCGGAATCAATGAAAGTGACTTGTGACAAATCAATTAACATAGGGCGAGGGTCCAAGGCGGTTATGTGGTGAATCTTGTCCACAAAGTCGTGCTCCGTCTCCCATATCAGTTCTCCGGAGAGAGCCAGCGCTATGGCCGACGGGGCATTGTTCTGTTTCATCGTGAGCATTCTCATCAACTCCGCCTGTCTGTGACTTTTGCTACATCTTATTAATACCAAATCCGGACAATCTCAAACATTGTTTTTTATCTTGTTTCCCACAGTTGGGGCAAAAAAAGCAAATTTGAAGCATCCTCATAGAGCGTTTCGCTGTGCCGCGTGTATATAGATAGAATTTTCATGGACAGCAGCAGGCTGAGAGCAGTGAAGCAGAAGTGGGATTTGAAACTTGTTTCTGGTTCCCATTATTAATGAGGAAGCGCGCTACGAAATGGGCGCGCGCGGACGTTTTGAAGCAATATTAATGTCGATTATGGACGGTTTTACTTTGATGCCGTATAACATTCGTATTGGCAATTAAAAAGGAGGCGTTATCCTTGAAGATAAAACCCGCTATTTCTATCATTTTGCCGGCGATTGCGTTGCTGGTTTTGTTTGGAAGCCCATCACATGGCGAATCCTCTCATCTGAAGGGAATATTGACGACGAACAGCGATCCCGCGATGCCTCTTTGCGAAGAAGCGTTAAACCCCGACAATGCGGTCGAAAAAGTTTTCATACACTGCGCGCTTGAGCGCGGCGAATTCTCCGGGCCTTCAGAAAAGCCGCAACTGGCTCGTGGGAAATCCGCGAAGGTCGTCGCGTACAACATCGAGAGAGGCATGGAGATTGAAAAGCAGATAAAGCTTCTAGCGGAACACCCGGCATTTAAAGGAGCTGACATCATATTGATAAGCGAGGCGGACAGGGGATGCTCGCGCACCGGAAAGCTGAATGTCACGCGCCACATCGCGCAAGCCTTGAAGATGAACTACGTGTTCGGCGTTGAATATGTGGAACTGCCGCGTGTCTCAAAAAAAGCGGTTAACGAGGTTGACGCTGTGTGCGAACACGGCAACGCGGCGCTTTCGAGATTTCCGATAACAGGCGCGGAGTTGATAAGGCACAGACTTACAAGCTACAGCTACATACCGCCGGGGCCGGAAAGGGACCACAAAGAGCCGCGCCTTGGCGGCGGAATGGCTATTGCGGCAGACATCGACGCCGATGGGGATTCTTTACGAGTGTATTCCCTGCACTTTGACACAGACCCGTTTTCAAAGACTGACATCCAGAAAAGCCAAGCTGAGGATATCATCGCTCATGCGGCCAATGTGGATTATCCAGTCATTGCGGGCGGCGACCTGAACACAGTTTCATACATAAACGACCTTCGCAACGGCGGAAAGAACGACTTTGCCGTTTCTCATTTCTTGGACAACGGCTTCGCAGACGCGCACGCCGAATTGCCTGTGTCGAAGCGTCACACATCCGGCATGAGCTATGGCGCCCCCGTGATTATTGATATTATTTTCATTCGGAACGCTAGGAGCGTTGAAGCAGGGGTTTGCCCGAAATCGACATGTGGCAAACTGAGCGATCATCTTCCAGTTTGGACGGTTGTGGAGTGGGATTGAATTTCAGCGAGGATATATTACTGCGATTGCCAATGCCGCTCAATAATCAAACAGTCAAAAGCAAATGCATTTACTCTGATATTTATTTAGGTGTAGGGCGGCATCGCCGAATGCCGCCATTATTTTAATAAAATTTTGAACCTCCCCCCATTGGTTGGACAGAAAAAGGGGATTTTAAAGGTGGGGATTGAGGGGTGGTTTTAGTCTTTGGCAGTTAAGGTTATGGCAGTTGTTTTTGCTTTGGCCTGTGCCTGACGCACGCATAATGCGTGCGCGC
>JAKQBV010000109.1 GCA_029573925.1 bacterium | reverse complement strand
CACAACATCCACCGCTTCGCTTTCGAACTCCCAGTCCTGTCGCTTTGTGAAAGACTTTTTATATTTCTTTGCTCCGGAGCCTGAGAGCGCGGTTTTATTCTCAAAGTATCTCCATCCGCCCTCATCAGGAATAAAAGATATCCTCTTAAACGCTTTAATCGAGACAGGGGTTGTTTGCCATATTTGCGGGAGTCTTGCGGCTTCTTTTCTTGCGCCGCGCGGGAGAGATTCAAGAACGGCGAGTCCCATGCCGTGCGACTGCGACGCTCTCCCAGCGGAGTCGCTGCCAATCCTTGTTTTTAGAGGTCTCTTGGCGTAAAGCTTTCTTATCTTTTCCATGTTCTTCAACATGGTTTTGAATTTTTGTGCTCTCTCCAACCGATCGCAGTCGTCTGATTTTAGAATGCGTTCAGTCAATCCTGAAATGATTCTTTTCAGTCTGACGGCGTTGGGGCTGTTTACGGCTTTTCTGATGTCATTTATCTCTTTTATATCAGGCGGAGCCTGTAGCGCGTGGTCTTTAAGGTTGTATATTTCAAGATGAGTAATCATTCCTTCGCAATCATAAATTATCTCAAGGACGTCTTCGGGAGAGAGTTTGTTTAGATTCAGAATTATCCTGAAACCGGAGTGGACGCCTTTAAGTTTTGCGGCCAGCCCGCTAGGCGACATCTGTCTAATAGATGGAGACCGCGTTAAATCAGCGCATGTCCTCATGCGTTCTTTCTCGGATGATATGTATGGCAAAAGGTATTTATCGTAAATCTCCGAAGGTTCAGGAACGCGAGCGCCGGCGGAGTTTTGCGCGGTTTGCTCAGAGACGCATTCTAATATGTGCTTATGAGCAAGTTCGGTAAGATGAACGACCGCCGCTTGTCCGCACCCGATTTGACGCGTCAAATCAATTGTTTGAATAGGCCTTATGCATGTCCCGGCTAGCTTGCTGATTTGAGGCAGGCAGGCTGCGTTGAAATGTTTCAACATCCCCAAAATGTATTCATTCTGAAAATCAGCGCATTCCTTTCCTTCCGACATAAGTTTCTCGACGGATTCCTTCCGAAGGAAAGCATGAAAATCATCGATGTCCGAGAACCCTCTCGGGACCCAGATCAGGCTGGCTTCTTTCTTCCTGAACGAGACCGTAAACTCCACGCCTATTCTTACGTTCACATTCATAATCCGCGCGGAGCGAAGAAGCTCGTCGGCGGCTTCCGGCGTAACGTGGTTGTAGTAAACGACAGTGAGGAATCTGACGCCTTTAATCCATGCGTCCATGACGAGATGAGAAGGCGCTTTCAGCCCCTTAGTGCTTGAGTCGTGGACATGTCCGTCGAAGGCGATTTGATTCCACTGTTCGGGCATTTCAAGCAAACGGTGCTTCTTGAGCAGATAGCGCACCGAGGCGGGATTCCCGCTTGTGGCCATGTTGAATTCATGCGCCAATTCGAGTCTGTTGTCGCCTTCCCTGTCGTTGTACAGTTCTTTCATTATCTTCAACATGACTCTTGCGGCGTTTAGGCTCAAGTCGCCGGGAGCTCCATACATAACCTCGCCGCGCAGCGACCTCAAAGCCTCGACGCGCTCGCCTGCCGAACCCATTTCTAATGAGTCAAGCACATTGACCACCGCGTGCGCGATTCTCAAACTCCTGACGGCGGCAAGCTCTTTTATTCCGCGAGGATGCATGTATGGATTGAAAAGCCGTTTTAATTCGCCGCGGCTTCTATCTCTGGCGCGCACGTCATCCACGATTTTCAAGAGCATTCTGTCTTGATTATCGAACAGTAGTTTGCTTAACCCGCTAAACTTCTTCATTATGAATAATCCTGTCCAGTCGCGCGCTTTCTGATTAACGATTGTAGAACCGAGCATGTGAAAAATCAAAGCTATGCGTCGATAACACCGTAATACGTTTGAAGTTTGAAGTCATTTATTGTATGCTGTTGACGATTTTTATGCGCCTCGGAGGT
>JAKQBV010000102.1 GCA_029573925.1 bacterium | reverse complement strand
CGACCTCACCCATTTGTCCTCCGATATCGCGTCGAACTCTCTCGATGGTTTTATATTCACCGTCACTTCCGGCATCATTCTCGGTTCGGCGAATTTCCTCAGCATGTCGCCGTCCGCGTTGCGAGACGAAAACGCCGCCCGCTCGAATATCTCGGAACCGTACAACTGGCTCATGTCCCCTCCGTAGAAAGTCGCTCCCCCCTTGAATATCTCTTCCACGCCCGACATCGCTGGTTTCTTCTTTTTATCCAGCAGCCCCGTCATCGACGCTATCGAGAGCAACCCGCCGACAACCCCGCCCGCTCCGCCCCCGAAAAACGACAGTTCGCTTCCAAGCAACTTCCCAGCGCTCCGCCAATCCCGCCTCCGATTCCGCCGCCGCCGCCCGCTCCGCCCGACAGAAACCCGCCGCCGCTTCCACCGCCCCCGAACGCCGCCTCCTTTATCGCTTCGCCGACCGCCCTCTTCATCCCGCTCTTTATTTCCTTCCCTATCGATTCGCCGATCCGCCCGCCGCTCAACGCCTCCCCTACCCCTCTCTCAAACGCCCCCCTGAACGCCTCGCTCATATCCCTGTCGAAATCCTTCATAATCAAATACCTCCTTTCACATCGCGCCACAAAACAGACAACCGCCCTCGACCGCCCGCCATCTTCTCCGTTTTAACCCGGATTGCTTTCGCCCGGCCTTCAGATTCTCCTCAAACCGCCCGATGCTCCGAAAACCTTTTCTTTCAGCTCGTTCAGCATGCCGTCTCCCGCCTCGCGCGCCCGCTCCCTGTCCATGAACGCGCACACCGCGTTGAACTGCTTCATAGTCATCCCCGCCGCCCGGCCCGGCTCAATTCCGAACCTCAGCAGCATCGCTCCAGCGATGTCTCCCCAGTCGGCCCCGGCGTTCCCGCTTCGTCCTTCCCGGCCCGACCGCTCTTTTTTTTTACCAGTTCCGCGCATCGCGCCGCGAACTCTTCGTGGTCGATGTCAAGGTTTGCCTCCACCGCCCGGTCTCTTAACTGCTTCGCGTCTTTCAGCGTCAGCATCCGAGAGAGCGTCCGCGCGGAATAATCAGGCAGCCCCATCGCGCGCCGCGCCCTCGCCCACAGCCCCGGCTCCGCCGCCATCAGCGTCTTTTGCAGAAACACCGCCCACGCGCCTGCCCCCGGCGACACCCACATATCCGCCAGCGCCCCGTAGAACTCCTCCAGACGTCCTATCGGAAACATCCGTATCCTCCATGCCCTTCCCGCTGAATCCGCCACCCGCTCCTCTCCCGCCATCTCCGCCGCCGTATACTTCTTCTCCGCTCTTCCCTTATACGCCATTTCACCCTCCTGTCAGAAGTTTTCCGCCATCTGGACGCAGGTCTTGCGCCGACCGCTTTTGCGTCTTACACCGCTATTCGAATGCTCCTGTTCCGAATTAGACACGCAACGCATCGCGCTCGGTTGCGTATCTTGAGCCTGATTTCAGACCCAATTGTGCTTGTTTCTTGATTCAATAATATTTGTGAGGCAGCAAAGCAACCGCTGTTGCTAGTTGCTAATTAGCATTTTTATATTTCGGTTTGCCTTATATTCACACTTCATCGTCTTGGCCAACAATAACCGGGTTCCTCGTTATAATAAGTCCCGTCTTGTGTGGCCCTTATCAGGCAAGTTTCCCTAAACCGGTTCTTAGGTTTCGCCTCGATCAAGAATCCTTCTCCGTCCGCTTCAATCTCAACTTTCAAAGGCGCTTCGCACGCCGATTTCATCTCCGCTTTCGAAACATATCCTTTCTCTACAAGAATGTCCTCGCGGGCAAATTTTCCTTTTTCCGCGTAATGCAGCTTCTCCGCCGTCGCCAGCCTCAAAACAGCGCTTATACATCTAGTCGCTCTCGCCTTGTCCCTTTGCTTGTGTCTAATATACGACGTGATTTCAAAATATAGCATTGTCATAACGATAGCAGATATGACTATCACAGCATATATCGCAATTCTTTTTAACAATGCTTTCAACTTTTTCACTAATACAAATCACGTCTTCTTAAAAAATAGTTGGCGATTATTTCCCCCGCCTTCTTTGAATACCTGTCCGCAAAGCTTCTGCCTACTGTGCGGTTTATCAGCGAAACAAACATGTCTTTGTTCAAATGCGCATTAGCCCCTTCATTTGCCAGCGCCTCGATCAAGGTTTGCGGACAATCTCCAACAATATACTCATCTATAAGATCTTCGCTGATGACAATTGTTTTTCCCCAAGTCATTCCGGCTATGCTTTGATTTTTCCATAGCTTTGGTCCAACTAGTATTCTAACATTATCTGGAAATATTGAGAAATGGTTTCTAATTTTGTGGAAATAAACATGCTCGACAATCTGCTTTTTGCTCATTGTCCGCATTGCGCTTCTCGCAAATTCGGCGCACATTAACGCGCTTCCGGGATTTGAGTGGGTAGGTACCACATATAGTGTTCAGGCCGGTAGCGCATGAAGATTCCTTTCACGGATTAATTTTCGGATACAGGTCGAGACCGCCGCAGTGGAAATAGATAGCAGTTTTGTAATGG
>JAKQBV010000089.1 GCA_029573925.1 bacterium | reverse complement strand
TCCTCCGCCTGCTCCACCACTATCCGGTATTTGTCCGCGACGGACGCCAGATATGTCAGCGCCCCCGTAGACGGCGTCATAGGGTAGCTGCACACAACTTTGACCCCAGCCGTCGCCGCTCCCAGCCCCACCGCCTCGCTGCCCGAACATAGCTCGCCGCGCCGCTCTCCCGGAGCGGGCGCTTTCACTATTCCCGCATGGCCCGCCGCAAGCGCAGCGCCCCTCCGCGCCGCCTCTATGTTCGCCGCTACCGTTTCCTCTCCCTTCTTGGACATCGCTTTCTTAATCGTGTTCGTCAAAGTCCCTGTGTCGTATCCGAGGAGAGCGAAGACAATGCCCGCGGCGACGCTGTTCACCATCCGCGCGCCGCCCGCCTCCTTTGCCGCCGCCGTCATATCAAGCGACAGCGCGTCCGGCCCCGCGTCCCCGTCGAGCGCCCCCACTCCACCTCTCGACATATTCTTTTTTTCGGACGCGAACGATTCCGCAGTCAGCGCCGCCAGCAGGTCGCAGTCCTCCCGCCCCGAATGCAGTTCCGCGTCCGATATTCTTATGTCGAAACTGTTCACGCCGCCGCGAATACGCGACATGTAGCTCTGCGTGGAAAAAACGTGGAGGCCCATGTCGTGAAATGCGCTTGTCAGCAACTCGCCCGCCGACTGCACCCCCTGCCCCGCCTCCCCCGCTATCCTGATATTCGCGTCCATAAGGGTTTCTCCTGATATTATGTTTTACCCGCGCGCCGCTCTCGTGTCACACTATTCTGAACGCGGCGAGCAGAAAGGGAATGGTGACAAGGCTGGCTACGGTCACGCCGAAAAGCGTCCGGCCCGCCAGCGCCTCGTCCCCCCCGTATTTGCCAGCCAGCAACGGCAGCAGAACCGCCGACGGCATCATCGATTCCAGCGCGAGAAAAAATTTCACGTCCGGGGCGATGTCCGCGAACTTCAACGCGGCGAACGTCGCCAACGGCAGCGCCACCAGTTTCAGCGCCCCGGCCTTCGCCGCGTATCTCCACGGAAAAACCGCCCCGCTCCCGTAGTTCGCCACTATTATTCCGCCAATCACCACCATCGACAGCGGTATTGTCGTCTCTCCCATCATCTGTATCGACCTGAAAAGGAAGCGTGGGATGAGGCTCCCCGCGTCCGCGAGCGCTACCGCCAGCCCGGCCACCGTCGCCACCGTCGTCGGATTCAGCAGCGACCTCCAGCTTATTTTCGCCGTCCCGCCCGCAGAAAATAGTTTCTCTCCAAGCGTGAACAAAACCGGATTGTACGCCAGCAGATATAGAAAAACGTAGATGAAAAGTTTGTCTTTTATTTCTGGCGGAGCCAGCGCGCCGATGAGGATTATCGGCAGGAAACCCGAGTTCTGGAATGTCGCCATCGCCACGAACTCCCGCTTTCGCTCTATCCCCTTGTCCAGCCCCGCGACCACCGCCGCCATCCCTGCCCCCGCCGCCAGCATCATCAGGCAATACACCGGGAACATGTGCCACGCGCTCCCTCGAACCTGATGAAAATTCGCCGCGATGTTCGAGAACACGAAACACGGCAACACGAAGTCCGTCACCAGATTGCTGATTGTCCTCAGACAGCACTGGCCCAGAATTCCCTTTTTGATGATATAAAACCCGAAACCGCCCAGCACGACAATCTGCGCGACCGCCGCAAAGTTGGCTTTCAAAGACTCGAAAAAGTCCAAATTATACTGTCTCCGTCAACGCGTTCAGAGAATTCAATCGCCCAATTCTCTCTTCCAAAACGCCACAAGCCCGTCCCTGCCGAACGCCACGTTCACAAGTTCCCAGCCCTGCGCTCCGTATTCGTTAAGGACGCGCTCAAGCGCCTCCGACTCGTTGGCCGGCACGTCCTTCAGCTTGCACTCGCCGCTCTCCGTGCAGAAATAAACCAGACTGTCGAACTCGCCGGCCAGATGTTTGGTTATTCTATGCTCAAATTTTTTCATGCCGGTCCGCCCCCTTCCTCTATTGCGGTTTTTACACAATAAAATTATACCCGCTCCCTACGTGAAAACAGGAGCGGGTTTGATTTCCAACAATCAGCGCGGCCGGCGGCCCCGCGTCATTCCGCCACCGGCGGCGCCGGCGCCGGCCTCGTCCCCAGCTCCTTGTCCAGCATGAACAGCCCTCCGCCTCCCGCGTTCCCCAACAGCCTGAACTGCCTTGCCACGTTCTGCGTGGACTCTTCCTCTTCCACCTGCTCGGTGACAAACCACTGCAAAAACGCGTTCGTCGCGTGATCCTTTTCCTCTATCGCCAAGTTTACCAGCCCGTTTATCAGCCCGGTCACCTTCACTTCATGCGCGTATGCCGCCTCGAACGCCGCAAGCGGCGATTCCCACTCGAACGGCGGAGCCTCTATCGCCTTCATCTCCGCCCGGTTCCCCTTCGCCACGATGTAGTCGAACATTTTCATCGCGTGGATGTCTTCTTCTT
The DNA here is from genome assembly GCA_029573925.1 of bacterium. Lineage (GTDB taxonomy): Bacteria > UBP15 > UBA6099 > UBA6099 > UBA6099 > UBA6099. The sequence continues at coordinate 937 of JAKQBV010000089.1, read as the reverse complement.
TCTGCTGCATGCGCATCCAATGCGCCGCGCCCGGAAGATCCGCCGACTCCAGATACGCCGCCATCGCAAGATAAATATATCCCGAATACAACTCCGCGTTCACCTGCTCGTTCAGAGCTTTCGCCATCCTATCGCTCAGCATGATTGATTCCTCCAGATATTCAGTTCATCCGTTCCGCGTCACATCGCGGCTTTCGCCGCCGCCAGCGCCGCCTCGTAATCCGGCTCGTGCCCTATCTCTTTCACTATCTGCGCGTGTTTGACTATGCCGTCCTTGCCGACCACGAACACCGCCCGCGCCAGCAGCCTCAATTCCTTTATCAACACCCCGTACGCCGTCCCGAAAGAAGCGTCCCGGTGGTCGGACAACGTGGTCAAGTTCGTCACGCCCTCCGCCGCGCACCACCTCTTCTGCGCGAACGGCAGGTCCATGCTTATCGTCAACACACGGACTCCCTCTCCGAGCGCCCCCGCCTCCTGATTGAACTTCTTCGTCTCTATCTCGCACACCGGCGTGTCCAGCGACGGCACGCTCGCTATTATCAGCGTCTTCCCCTTGAAGTCCGACAGCGACGCCGCAGCCAGCCCGTTATCCACCGCCGTGAAATCAGGAGCCGCGTCGCCTGCTTTCAACTCGTTCCCCGTCAACGTCAACGGAGCCCCTCTCATCGTTACCGCTCCCGGTCTGTCCATCCTCTTTTCCTCCTTCTAATCAACTTTTATTTTTACGCCGCATTCCTGCGCGCCCGCAAGCCTCAATATCGTCATCATCGGACACCAGTTCGTGAACGCCGACTGCAACAGGTTAACCCCCACGAACGCAGTCAATATCAACCACAGCGGACTTACCAGCCACGCGAGCGCCACCGACACCATAACAACCGCCCCCGCTAACAACCTCAGATATCTTTCCACCGTCATTGCCCATCACCGCCTT
>JAKQBV010000083.1 GCA_029573925.1 bacterium | reverse complement strand
GACGCTGTTGTTTTTCTCATGATTTCAGATTCTTTTAAAAAATGGTTGACAATAAGCGACTAATATGGCATAATTATCGCATCTGAAACACAACATGGGAAGGGCGCGAAGATGCTGATAATCAGAAGACAGAGGACGCTTGCGGATGAGATGGTATTCGGAACGGTCATCAGCAAGGAACATATTCTTTACAAGATAAACGAGATGGCGGATTTCAGCTTCGTGAACCGCGAGATGGCGCAGTTCTACCACGACAGGCTGGGGCGCATCGCGATAGAGCCTGAGATACTGGCGCGGACGATGGTGGCGCAGTACCTGTACAACTGGAGCGACCGGGTGTGCGCGGACATGGTGAACAACCATATCACGGTCAAATGGTTCGTGGGGCTTGGGGTGGCGCAGGAGGGGTTCGACTTCTCGCTTCTGAGCAGGTACCGCAAGCTGCTGAGGGAGAACGATAAGGAGCGGATGGTTTTCGACGCGATCATCGAGCAGCTCATAGAGGCGGGATACATCGGGCGCAGGGAGAAAGTGATGATGGACGCCACGCATCTTGCCGCCGACGTGGCGATACCGACGGCCACCCGGCTGATCCGCGACGGGATCGAACTGATGCTTGAGGCGATGGAACAGGATACGAAGCCGTGGTGGAACGAGGCGGTAAGCGCGCTCGGGCTTGAGGCATATCTGAAGGAAGAGGACAGAAAAGAATACCTGTTGGACTCGCAGGAGAAAGCGACGCGTCTGAACCGGACGGCGCGAGACGCCTGGCGGCTCAAAGAGTGGCTGAAAGAGAAGATGGGCGGCGGAGACGGTTGTTTCAGCGAGAGGATGGAGAAAACGCTGCGGCTGCTGGAGAAAGTCCTCGAAGATTACGTGGAGGAAGACAACGGCGACGAGCCGCCGCCGAAGCCAAAACGGGGACGAAGCCGAAAGGGAAGCGTCGAAGGCAAAGCAAAAAAACGCGGGCGCAAGAAATTCAAAGAGAGAAAGAAAAAGGGCGCCGGCCGCATAGTGAGCTTTGTAGATGAAGACGCGCGCTGGGGTGCGAAAAGCGACAGCAAAACATTCGCGGGCTTCAAGGCGCACACGATGGAAAACGAGAACCAGGTGATCCTCGACATCGCCGTCACCGCCGGAAACGTTTCCGACGACTCGCCGGTTTTAGACGCCGTCGAGCGTGTCGAAAACACCTTCGACATCACCATCGAAAAACTCACCGGCGACACCAAGTACGGAACCGGCGACATCCGAGAAAAAATGTCCCGAAAAGGCGCGGCAGTCGTCGCCCCGCTCATGCCCCCCACCAACAAAAAAGGTTTCTACACCAACGACCGGTTCCGCTACGATGAAGCGGCCGACGAGGTTGTCTGCCCCGCAGGCCGGCGAAGCGCGAGAAAAGCCCGCGACAACGACTCCCGATGTTTCGTCCACTTCTTCGCCGCCGACGTATGCAACGCCTGCGCGAAAAAAGGGAAATGCACGGAATCGGCGGGCGGCCGGGCCGTGTCGGTCAGCGACTTCCGTCTGCTCTTCGCGCAAGCCGCCGGGTACAATGCGACCGACACTTACAAGGAAGACATGAAACTGCGCGCCCACATCGAACCCAAACACTGGGAGATGAAACAGCGACACGGATTCGCCCGTGTGCGATACCGGGGACGGGACAGAGTAGCACAACAAGGCTACAACATCGCGGCGGTAATCAACCTGAAACGATGGGCCGCTCTCAAAGAGGCCGGGAAACAAGGCGGAAATACGCCCGAAAACGGAAAGCATGCAAAAATCGCCAATTGTTAACCGGAAAGAGATCGGAAATGCGTGAAAAATCGCCCGAAAACACAAAACAAAACCGGAAAAACCGGAAAATGTTTACCGGCATTCAAACCCGACGCCCAAATCACGAAATCAAAAATCACAATCGCTCAGAGTCTCTTGTTTTCGAGCACCTTTTCAACAGCGTC
>JAKQBV010000079.1 GCA_029573925.1 bacterium | reverse complement strand
ATTCGAAATCCTTCATTGCAATAGGGTCCAGCGCAAGTCTCAGTGTGGGGCCGTATTTTCTTTCCATCTCTAAAAGGTCTTTTCTGTCTACGAACATTGTCTGAACCGCGCAATCCATTGATGTGTCGCGGCGCAGATTTTCATAAACGCCGCGATGAAACTGAATCTAGTATACGATACCCGCGTAACCCACGAAATCGACAGGCTCGCCGTAAGGCCTTACATCGTGGCTGGTGGTGTATTCAAGCAGAACTCCACGCCGCGCTCCGGTCTTTCCGGCGAAAGCGACAAGCGCAGAAATTGCTCCCGCTCCACACGTGTTATGTCTGTCTCTCGCTTCTGAGACAATCGCCTCCGCGTTCATTCCGACAGCCAGTTCAATCACTCGTTTGTCGTTAACGTTTTTCACCCATTCCAACGCCTGACGTCCTGTTCCTTTCGGAGCGAAACCGAATCTCGGCCCGTAATGGCTTAAATCAGCGCTGCCGATGGCGACGACGGAATCGTCATTGCGCGCGACATCCGCCGCCGCCGCGCCGAGCGCGAACGCGTTTTCATGCGCGGGAACCAATATCGGCGCGATACGCGATTCCGGAAACAGCCTTTTGATGAAGGGAACCTGCACTTCTATTGAATGCTCGCCGTCGTGAGCCGAGGCATTTTCTTTAAGTCCGTCCACTTGTTCAAGAAGACGAGACGAAAGAGCCGCGTCGATTTCTATGTCGCCGAAGGGCGTTTCCCAGAACCCTTCTGCCATCAGGGCAGGTGGACCGAAATAACCGTGAGAAGCTCCGAATAGGATGAATGTTTTGGGATTTGCATGTTTTTTTATTGCAGCGAACACTTTTCCCGCTGTCGGGCCTGAGTAATCCCAACCTGCGTGGGGAACTATTCCGGCCTTGAAAAAAACATCATCAACCTCAATATCTGACGCCGTGCAGTAATCTATCTTCTCCGCGCATTCTTCATAGCCATAAGGATAAAAGAGACCTCTGACGACGCTCCCGCGCCGGTTAAGCGACATTGCTCGAACCTCCTCTTGAGGCGCTATCACGCGTTTCTATTATATACACATTATTCTCATGTGTCATATCGCCCCAGTCGCTTCATTGTGCTAATATTGTCAGACATGGAATCATTTCTGACAATAATAATATTCTTGGCGATGAACGCGTTGGCGCTCTCGGCGGCTTGGCGACTCGGCAGAGCCGGAGCGCGCGGATGGTTGGACGCCGCGATTGGGACAGGCGTGGTTTTTTTCGCGCTCATCGTGACGTTGACAGCGGTATTAGGATTTGCTGGCGCGGCGGGGAAATGGCCTTTCGCGGCGGGCGCGGCGGTTGTATGGGCTATTGTCATGTATGCTGTTAAACCTGTTTCTGTGAAATCCCCTAGCTTCCCCATAAAAGTTTTACCTGTCTCAATAATGTGCGCTATTTCCATCCTTGCAATAGCGGGCATTTTTATTTGGGACGTTGTGACTCCGCCTCCCGCCGGAGGCGACCCTTTTATTTACAATCTCACTTTCCCGGCGACATGGCTGAAGTCCGGTCGAATTGAATATGTGGCGCTACCGTACGGCGCTCAGGCCGCAACTTACTATCCGCTGAATATGGAACTGTTCAACATGTGGCTGCTAGCAGGGGCCGGAGGAGATATGGCCGCCAATCTGGCCCAGCTTCCCACTCTGCTCCTGTGCGGGCTTGCAGTCGCGGGAATCGCCAGAGCGGCCGGGGTCGCGAAACCCGGCGCGCTCATAGGCGCGGCATCTGCTATGCTTTCTCCGGGTCTTGTTCAGCAGGCAACCGTCGCAAGAGTCGATGTCGCTTTCGCGGCTTGGTTTGTTTCCGCGCTCTATTTCTCTTTTAAATGGGGATCAAGCCGCTCGAATCGTCATTTGGCTCTTTTCGGCGTCTCACTGGGACTGCTCATCGGAACAAAATCCCTCGGAGCGGTTTATGCGATTATTCCCGGCGCGCTTTTTGTATCTCAGCTAAAAGGTGGCGCATCGAAATTCTTTTCCGATTTAGTCAGAGTATCGATTCTTGCCGTTGTTTTCGGCGGTTTCTGGCACTTGAGAAACTGGCTCGCGACTGGCAATCCTTTTTTTCCTTTGAACGTGTCATTATTCGGAATCAATATCTTTCCGGGCGCATACGACGGAAGCGCGATGAGAGCTTTCCACACTTCGGACACCGCCGAACTCGCTAAAATCGGAGGCCTTTTCATCGGATTCTGGCTGCAACAATATCTATTTCTGGGCGCGGTAGTCGCTGGTTTTGCGGTCCTGCTAAAAAACCGTCTATCGCGCAAGAAACTCGCTTATCTGCTATTGACCCCATGGGCGACTCTTGCGCTTTTCTGGTTTGTCAACCCGCACAATAATCTGACTAACGGCAGGTTCGTTTTTCCAGCCGTTCTGATGCTCGGATTCTGTGTCGCCGTCGCAATCAACGACGCCAAAGGAATTGTTGGCAAAGCAATGGCATGGTTAGCCCCGGCGGCTGTCGTCGCGACCAGCTTCATCAAAGATTGCGATCACTTGCCTAGGCTGTTGAGGGATGTCGGCTCAGCGGCGGTCGGTATCGGCGGCGGCCTACTAATTCCCGCTTCTGTAGCTATTGCGTTTTTAATAGGGGCGGTCGCGGCGGCGGCTCTAGCCCTCATCTTGCGGCGCAAAAGATTTTTTGCTTTTGCATCATGTTTCGCCGCGTTAGTTTTGCTCGTTTCAGGAATGACCGCCGCTCTAGATTGCCACAAAGAGCACAAATACGATTGGCACGTTTTCTTCCCGGAGGGGAGGGCGTGGGCGCAACTTGAGCTGATGACCAAAGGCAGAAGTTTAAGGATAGCTTCGGCGGGCGGCGAAAGGGCATACGGTCTTTTCGGCGCGGATATGCGGCATAATGTGATGACTGTTAACATTGACGAACATCTTGACTGGCAATTTCATGACTATTGGAAACAGGCTCGCATCGACGGCAAAACCGACCCTAAGACTTCCGGAGAGAGACCTCAATGGCACAGAGAAGCCGGCGATCCGAGACAGTGGCTGAATAATCTTCAGGAAAAAAAGATCGAGATTGTTTTTGCATCTGTTTTAGACCCGATATCGCGTTCTTTTATGCGGCATGACGATGCAGGGTTTCCCGTCGAGGTCGCGTGGGCGGATTCTATGCCTGATGATTTCAGAATGCTGTTTGCAAATTCCGTTACGCGTATTTACGCTGTCAGGCCTGCGCCGGGCATTGCGGACAATTGACCGGCGCCAATGACATTAAATATACTTTAACTGTTACTATCACTTGTTTGATAGACATGCGCGCGCCGCGCGCAAATGAGGCGGCATACGAATGGAAAGATATAAAAGAGAATTGGCAAGGCTGCTAAAAGCGCGTTTCCCCTATATTCTCATACCCACGCCGGAGGAGCAGCGCGCTCTGGACATGATTTACGATGTGGCGGAAAACGAGGAACTGGTAAGGACGCCTCGCGCCGTATATAAGTGGACCGCGACTCGCGGAATGGTCAAAGAAGACCGGCCCGCCGACAAGGGCGACACCAAACAGCCTCTCCGCGCTCTTGAATTCATCGAAAACAACAAAGAGGCCGCTATCTTCGTTTTGCTGGATTTCCATGTTTATTTCGGCGGTTGCGGCAGAGCTTCCGATCATCAGATCGTAAGAAAACTCAGAGACATTGTTTTCAATCTCAAACAGAACCCGAATCCTCAGAATGTCGTATTGATTTCACCCGTGTCCGAACTGCCTCTGGAGCTTCAGAAAGACGTGACGATAATGGATTTCGATCTTCCGTCAAAGGAAGAGCTCCTCGAACTGCTCCGGGATATGATTGCGGCAAATAGGCAGACGGGAAGAATCGAAGTCGAACTTGTCGCTGAGGACGAGGAACGCCTCGTGAACGCCGCCCTCGGACTTACCATGCAGGAGGCGGAAAACGCCTACGCGCGAGCTATGGTTGACGACGGACGTCTTGACGCGGACGATGTCGAGACTGTTTTGCAGGAGAAAAAGCAGATAATTCTCAAGAGCCAGATTCTGGAATACATCACCACCGACGTTACGATGAAAGATGTCGGCGGGCTGGAGAACCTTAAGCGATGGCTTGAAAAACGAGACAGGTCTTGGCTTGAAGAGGCCCGCAAGTACTGTCTTCCTTCTCCCAAAGGAATACTCATAACAGGCGTTCCCGGATGCGGAAAAAGTCTGACCGCAAAAGCGGTCTCCGCCGCGTGGCAACTCCCGATTCTTCGCCTCGATGTGGGAAAGATATTCAGCGGGCTTGTTGGCAGCAGCGAGGAAAACATCCGCCGCGCTCTGAAAACCGCAGAAGCGGTCGCTCCTTCCATCCTCTGGATTGACGAGATTGAAAAAGGGTTCGGCGGTTACACCTCTTCAGGCGACAGCGGAACGACTTCCAGAGTGTTCGCCACTTTTTTGACTTGGATGCAGGAAAAAAGCAAGCCCGTATTCGTCGTGGCCACCGCGAACAACATTCACATGCTTCCGCCCGAA
>JAKQBV010000029.1 GCA_029573925.1 bacterium | reverse complement strand
CTCCGCTGCTCTCGGACGAGTTCCTAACCCGTTGGATCCGGGCTTCAGGTTCAGCGACACTGTTTATCGATTCTCCCGGCGCGAGCCTGCCGATCGTATGAGGGACTTCGTTCTGAAAGCCTTTTACAAAACCGGCCATGTCTCGCGTTCTCTATTCAAAACCGTCTTCGGCCTCGATATCGAGTCCGTTTTTAGAGACGAAATCGAAACATTGCAAAACTTGGGCAAGTTGAGCGTCGGCGACGATTCCATAGAAATGCTCTGCGACGGTTTTGAAAAAGCCGTTCTTTTGAAATTTTTCTATAATCAAGAGGAGCTTGTTTCAATCGCGAAGCGCCCGCGCGGCGAAATCATCATTTCCACATAATCCAAAAGACAAGGACGGATTCGCCGTTAGCCGCTACGTCATATTCCAAACGGAATGTTTGAAAAACCGAAAGCTCTCACATGGTTTATATGAATCCCCGGGCAGTCGGCATAATGACCGCATCCGGCGCATCTAGCGCTCTTTACGCTCATCCAGTTTGCCATATAGCATCCGACATATTCGTCCAAATCGATTTCGCCGCTGTTTTTGAACACGTTCGCGGGCGCAGCGTCAAAAACGGGCGTCTCAGCGCGTCCGGTCAAACATCGTGGAACATTCAACATCTCTATTTCCATATTCCCGCTTCTTAGATACTCTTGCATGAAATCGGCAATCGGAACGTCTTTTTCCACTGCTTCCTCAAGCGTCGCGCGCCCTCTCATAATCATTTTAAGCTCAACTTTATCGAGCAAAGCGCTTCTGATGTTTGACAAGTTTTTTGCGGTTTCTCTATTTATCTCCAGATAAACCGTAGAAATGATATCCGGGATTCCTTGATGGTTTTTAAGGGGCTTTTCAACGAGCGCCTCGATGCGAATGTCCCTCTTCGAAAAATAGCGCTTCATCTGTTCGTTTTCCAATATGCCTAAGCTGTCGATAACAATCGTTTCCGTCTCAGATGGAAAACTCCAGCCAATCCGATCGACGTTGTTCTTCGTTATAAGAATCGAGAACGATTTCTTTGATGCGACTGCGTCCGAAAACTTCATTAGCGAGCGGCAGAAATCGGCCACGTGGCAAAGAGCGCATCTTTCACCAGAGCAAGGCGGTTCTACTCCTCTATTCGCGAGGGCTTCGAACATGCCCCTCTTAGCTTCCACCTCGACTCTGAGTTTCAACGGCGATTGAATGAACCTTTCCGCGCCCTCGAACACTCTAGCCGGGATCCTGTTCGACCACGCTTTGACGCCTCGTTCTTCGCAGAACTCGAACGCTTTGACAATGTCTTTTGCGCGCTCTTCGAGGTCGAAAAAAACATCGTTTTTATGCTTCCACGCCTCGCCGAATGGAATCGGATACAGTATGTCGAACTCAGACGCTCCCAAGTCAGACATTTTTTTTATCCAACCTGTCAGGCCGTGTATTGTGCGTCCTGTCAATAAAATGTCGACCGAAACCGCAAGGCCGGAAAGTTTTGCAGCTCTCATAAAACCTTTCAAAGCCTCGTCGTAGCTTCCGGGGGTACGGGTAAGGGCCTCGAAGTCGTATGGGTCTCCTGCGTGCAGAGAGAAAGTCGCCTCATCCAGCCCGGCGGCGACTGCTCTTTCGGCAAAGCCGGCATAGCTGAACATCCGACCGTTGGTGATGATTTGCGTCCTCTTGTATCCCATTTTCTTTGTTTCCGACACTATTGCGAAGAAATCAGGATGAAGAGTGGGTTCGCCGCCGGACAGAACGGCCTGATCGAACTTCCTCGCGCGGCCTTCCCGCAACAACGCAAGAATGCTTTCCGTCGGCTCATAGCTTCCGTCCTGCTCGTCTGCGTCTAAGCAGAACAGACAGTTGTTGTTGCAGACGCGCGTAAGCCTAACCCAATGCTTTTTATTCTCTGAGTTATATTCGTTCATCGCAAGTTAGAGGAGTTCGATTTCCTTCGCGACATCCGTTCAGTCAAGGGCCAGAACGGCGTTCGGCATAGTCACAACGTTTCCGCTATGTTGGCGTTCAGCGACTATTTTAACGGCGGCGTCGCGGAGCCGTTTCACTCCGTCCGGATAATACTTAGCGAGGCTTTCTCCGCTCGGGGGCGGAAGCAGAACCGCCGCTTCCACAAAACCCGGTTGCGAGCCGAACGTTTCAAGAACGAAATCCAGAATTTTCGGCAGGTCTCCGATGTTTGAGTCGCAGAGAGTGATTCTGGCCGAAGCTTTCATTCCGGAGGAAAGAACGTTTTTAATCCCGGCGACAGTTTGAGCGTGGCTTCCCCTCGCCCGAGCTATTGCGTCGTGTTTTTCCGGGTCCGCCGAATAGACCCCGGCTTCGATCATCATGTTTGACACATTGGCCTCGACATGCTTGTTCAACCGTCTCTCGTCGCAAAACACTCTGGCGTTGGACCTTACGCGGATTGTAATGTCTTGTCTAGCCGCCGCCAGCATCCTTACAATTTTTAGGTAATCAGGGTGAAGCGTAGGTTCTCCGCCCTTGAGCACGAAGTTCTTAATCTTCTTCTTGCGCGCTTTAATAAAAATGTATCTGGACAAAGGCAAAGACCCAATTTTTGTTATGCGGTCCTCGAAATCATAGTCCCTGAGCCTGACCGGGGTGTGGCATATTTCGCAATTATTATTGCAGGCGCCGTTGAGGATCAGGTATTCGGTGTCAAAAGCCGCTTTGCTGTCGTATCCTTCGCGAATGCCGGGATCGCTCTCCGCCGCGCGCTTTACGAGGCTGTCTAAGATGCTGATAGACTCCTTGTTCACTTCCCGGAAGTCATACTTCAAATAGAAATGGATAAAATGACATAGGTGGAATCTCATATTTAGATGAGTGCGGTATCCGTCGGTAATGTGCGACAGGAAGAAGCATACGTCAAGCCATGAGTCCAAGTCCGTCGGGCGGCATTCGAGAAGGGAAGTCGCCAGATTCACGCCCTCGTCGAACTCCCTGTCCGCGTAGCGGCAGTATGCGGCGCTGGCAAGAGACTGATCGGAGACCGCGTTTTTCGCATAGCTGGCAAGGAACCCTTTGAGAGACTCAAACCGCTCCGGGTTGTTGTAAGCCATCAACGTGATCTGAGATATCAGAGTCATGTTGTTTGAGATATCGAATGAATAGTCGTTGTACTCCCTGTACGGGCGCAGGTCGTAGTTGACCGACAGCATCTTCGCCAAGCCTTCGTCAAATGGTGTTATCATCTGCAAACGAAATGAAGAACCATTCCGCCCTTTCCGTTTTATATATTGTGTTAGTTATCTTTCCTTCGCTCATCGCAAGAATTTTATCCTCGTGAATCACCAGAGTGTCATTGTTGGCGAAAACGCCTAGAAGTTCTCCGGGGTAAAGGTAGTTGTCAACGAAAGCCGAGATGTTGTATCTGAGAACGTTTCCTTCGGGAACTCCGTCGAAAGCGTAGATGTCTCTCTCTCTGAAAACGATGAAGTTGAGTTTCATGTGCCTGTCTATGTAATCCGCATAACCGCGATCGTGTTTCTGGATGAAATCCCTCAGTTCGGCGGAGAGTTCCGCCGTGGCGCAACAGTCGAACCCGCAGGGAATGTGATAAAGATAGCAATAAGCGTCCTTCACGAGAGAGTTGCACAGGTAGTTGGGCTTCGACTTGGTATTCTTGAACGGAAGCATAAGAGTGTTGGGGTACAGCGAATGATTGTTCACTCTGGAGAAGTAATCGATGCAGCATTTCGGGTATCCGAGATGTTCTCCGAACCACATATAGTCTATCTGAGGCTTGGTGACGATTCTCCGGTTTATTGAAATGGGATACCATCCCGTCCTTTTGATTCTATCAAGAGCCTCCTCGGATTTGGAAACATAAATATGAGCGCGCCCAGAGTAGCCCGAACCGGCAGGCGCGCCGCAGGCCACCGTAGTGGTGAGGAACTCCCCGCCTATGGAATCCCTCACTTCGTCTGAAGTTTCGTTGTAGAAGACGGATTCGATTTCCGTCAGCAGGCCGTATTTTTCGCAAACTTTGAGATATCTATCGAGCCTGTCGGTCGGGACCCACTCGTCGAGCGCCGGCTTAAGACCCGCCAAGACGGAATAATAGAGAAATAGCTGCCCCGTGCCGCCTCTCGCTTCGCAGATGTCCCGTAGATACTGCGGTTCATACCACCCGAAAAGGGGTTTCTCGGATTGAGAGGAAATTCCTCTTGCGCATTCGGTTTTTTTTTCGCTCATCTAC
>JAKQBV010000025.1 GCA_029573925.1 bacterium | reverse complement strand
GTTTCCCCGTACGCGCCGAGGCTCATCATAATCAAGATCGACATCGAGAAGATCGGAACAGTGATAGGCCCCGGAGGCAAGACCATCCGCCGCATCACCGACGAAACAGGCGTGAAGGTGGATATAGAAGACGACGGGCGCGTTCTCATCTATACCGCGGACGCCGCCGCAGGCGAAGCCGCGCGCAAGATGGTCGAAGACCTCGTGGCCGAAGTGGAAGTCGGCAAAATCTACGAAGGCATTGTGAGGCGGATCGTCAACTTCGGCGCGTTCGTCGAAGTGCTGCCCGGAACCGACGGCCTCGTGCATATCAGCCAGATCGCTCCCACTCGCATCAATAAGGTGGAAGATGTTCTTTCAGTCGGACAGAAAGTCCGCGTGAAGGTTCGCGAGATAGACGATATGAACAGGGTAAACCTGACGATGAAGGATGTGCCCGGAGCTTTGGACCCGGACAATAATCCTCTCTGACGTTCGGTTGATTTCAGACTAAAATAAAAGCGGCGCGCCCGATAAGCGCGCCGCTTTTTCGTTGCCGCAAAAATTGTTATTTTGAATAATCGTAGAAGCCGCGTCCGGTCTTTCTGCCGTGGAGTCCGGCGACGACCATCTTTTTCATCAACAGGGCAGGCCTGTATTTCGGATCGTTGTATCCGTTATACAGAGTTTCCATCACGTTGAGGCAAACGTCGATGCCGATGAGGTCGGCGAGCGCGAGCGGCCCCATGGGGTGGTTCATTCCGAGTTTCATGCCCGTGTCGATATCTTCAGCCGAGCCGACTCCCTCTGAATAAGCCTGAATGGCCTCGTTTATCATTACCATGATGAATCGGCTGGTGGCGAACCCCGGAAAATCGTTGACGACTATCGGCGTTTTGCCAAGCTCAATCGAAAGGTCGCGCACGGTCGCAACGGTCTCTTCGCTGGTCACGAAGCCTTTGATTATCTCTATGAGCTGCATTACCGGCACGGGATTGAAGAAATGCACGCCGATGACGTTCTCCGGCCTCTTCGTGGCGGAGGCGATGGCTGTTATTGACTGAGAGGACGTGTTGGTTCCGAGGATAGCGCCGGCGGGAAGAATCCCGTCCAACTCGGCGAACACGCGTTTCTTCAGATTGATGTCCTCGTTTATGGCCTCTATTGCTATATCGCAACTATCCGCCCCGTCGTAGGACGTTACGCCCTTGATGCGCGCGAGCGTGGCTTTCATTTCGTCCGCCGTCAGCTTGTCTTTCTTGACCATCCGCTCTAAGTTCGCGCTGATGGTGGAGATGCCGCGCTCCAGAAACGCGTCGCTCACGTCTTTCAAGATGACTTCCCTGCCGCTCATCGCCATCACGTGCGCGATGCCGTTGCCCATCGTTCCCGCTCCCATAACGAGCGCCTTCTTGATGTCCTTCGCTGCCATTTTATTCCTCCATATAGATTTTTCAGACCGGATTTCGGGCCTCGCCCGCTATTTCCTGAATCTGTTGAAGTCAGGTTTCCGTTTCTCCATGAACGACGTCATTCCCTCTTTTAATTCCTCGCTTCCGTATGTCGCCGACAACATTTCGATGCCGTGCATGTAGGAAGAGTGCAGAAGGTCGCTCTCGAAATTTAGCGAAGTCTTGGATATTCTCAGCGACTGCGGGCTCATTTCGAGGATGCGCGACACCCACGCTTGTGTTTCCTCTTCGAGAGAGCCGTCGGGGACGACTTTGTTTATCCAGCCCATTTCTAGGGCTTCTCGCGCGGAATATCTGCCGCAGAGGAAAATTATTTCTTTCGCCTTTTTGTCTCCGACGAGGCGCGGAAGAATCTGTGTGCCTGCGAGAACGGGCGTGCTGCCTACGGTCGGGCCGACCTGTCCGAACACCGACTTCTCGGTGGCTATCGTCAGGTCGCAAACCAGATTTATTTCGTTTCCGCCTCCGAGGCAGTATCCGTCGACTGCGGCAATGACCGGTTTCGGGCACTGGCGGATGAGAGAGAAAAGATTGAACAGTTTTAAAACGAACACCCGCCCTGTTGCGGGAGAGAGTTCGAGCATCTCCGCGATATCGCCGCCGGAGCAGAATGCTTTTCCGCCTTCCGAGGTCAGAACCGCCGCGCCTACGCTCGCGTCTTGAGAGGCGTCCGTGAAGGCCTCCGTAAGTTCATCCAGAGTGCGGGAGCGGAAAGAGTTGAGGGCCTTCGGCCTGTTGATGGAAATTCTAGCCCGGCCTTCGTTTTTTTCGTATATCACATCTTCGAATTCCATAGGGAAAAACCTCCAGCGGAACGAGACGGATTCTATCACTGCGAATCCGGCGTGTCAACGGAAACGCGCCGCTCGAGGCTTGTGCGTATTGCGGCGCGGTGATATATTTGGAATAGATAATTTATCGTCGCGGCGGGGATTTAGGATCGGTTCAGGCGGCCTCGGCGCGTCGGGCGCGGCTGCACGGCTGAACGGCAACTAAGGCGGCGGGGAGGTCTCGCGAATGGCATCCGGCGGAAGAAGAAACAGGGCGGTTCCCGGCAGGGTCGAGAAAGCGCGGACGGATTCTAGAGGATTAAGCGTCGCGCTCTCGACAGGCGGCGCTCGCGTCTCCTTCATGTCCCCCGAAATTGTCAGGGTAAGGATTTGGAGGGAAGATTCCGCCGAAGAGCCGTCTTGGGCGGTGATTCAGCCTAAACCCGACGCTGTTGAATTCTCTTACTCCTCCGACGATCTGGAATGGACGCTTGAGTCCTCGGTACTCACCATTGTTATAAACAAAGACCCGTTCAAAATCAGGATTCAGGACAAAGCCGGAAGATGCCTGACGGAAGAAGATGACGAGGGCGGCGTGTGGTGGGACGACAGCGGCTCGTGGCTGCGACGCCGCGCGGGAAAAGACGACAGGTTCTACGGCTTCGGCGAAAAAGCTTTCGGTCTCGACAGAAGGGGCCGGAAGATGTCGATGTGGAACACCGACCACCCTTTCAATAAAACCGGAAGCGACCCGCTCTACGTGTCCATTCCGTTTTTCATAGGCGTTTCCAGCGGCGCTGCTTATGGAATGTTCTTCGACAGCTCGTGGAAATGTCATTTCGACATGGGCGCGGCGAAAGGCAAATGCTGGACTCACAACGTCGAAGGCGGGCCGATAAATTACTACTTCATCGCAGGCCCGGACATGAAGAAAGTCGTGGAGAGATACGCATGGCTGACGGGCCTCTCTCCTTTGCCGCCTAAGTGGTCTCTTGGTTTTCATCAGTCGCGCTGGAGTTACAAAAACGAGCAGAGCGTCAGGGGAATCGCGTCGAAATTCAGAAGCTTGGACATCCCGTGCGATGTCATTCATCTCGATATTCATTACATGAACGGCTACAGGGTTTTCACTTGGAACGGGAAGAGATTTCCCGACCCGGCGGGGATGTCGGCATCTATGCTCAAAGACGGGTTCAAGCTAGTGACGATTGTCGATCCCGGAGTGAAGAACGAGCCGGGGTACGACGTTTACGAGGAAGGCGTTCAGGGAGATTTCTTCTGCCGCCGAGCCGACGGGAAATATTTCAAGGGAGTGGTCTGGCCGGGCGAGACGGTTTTTCCGGATTTCATCCGCTCCGATGTCAGAAAATGGTGGGCGGGCAGGGTGGCTGACTTTGTTAAAACATACGGAGCCGCCGGTGTATGGAACGACATGAACGAGCCTAGCGTGAACATAAAGCCGCATATTAAAAGGGTGTCGACGGAAGACCTAGCGCATGTCGAGCACGGCCGCCGCGTTCCCCACAAGAAAGCAAGGAATATTTACGGGTTTGCCGAGGCGATGGCGACGCGCGAGGGGCAGTTGGCCGCGCGCCCCGGCAAACGGCCTTTCCTGCTGACGCGCGCGGGTTACGCCGGGATTCAGAGATACGCGGCGATATGGACGGGCGACAACACAAGCTCATGGGAACACCTGCGGCTCAGCGTTCCGATGCTATGCTCGCTGGGATTGTCCGGCGTTCCTTTCGTCGGGGCCGACATCGGCGGTTTCCACGGAAACTGCTCTCCGGAACTGTTTGCCAGATGGATACAGCTCGGGGTCTTTTATCCGTTCTGCCGAGCGCACTCCATGCTGCTGTCGAGAAGGCAGGAGCCGTGGAGATTCGGACCGCGCATCGAAAAAATCGCCCGCGAGCATATCAAATTGCGCTACAAGCTTATGCCTTATATATACGGCGCGTTTTATGAAAGCTCTACGACAGGGATGCCGCCGATGCGCCCGCTCG
>JAKQBV010000021.1 GCA_029573925.1 bacterium | reverse complement strand
GGCTTGTATATCGTGATCTTCGACAAGGTTTCGGATTAAGTCATAGCTCGAGTCAGGCGCGTGTATGAAAGATTCGAACAGGGGCGCGTTTGCCGGGGCTTTGAGCGCTTTTCGTATCGGCTCCAACAGAGGCGATCTGGCGCCGCGGCTCGTGGTTCCGTGCTCTTCCATGAGCTTCCTTCGCGCCTCAATAAAGTTCAGCACTTTTCCTTCGCCGTTGTTGCCGTTTGAATTTTCCATCATCCGACCATTCCCGGTTGCCCCGAAGCTTGATGTCGTTCAACTTGTTGCGCCGCGCCGCGAGGTGAGTGTTTTGAATTCAATAAGTTAGCATCGACCGGGCGATTTGTCCACTGTGAAAGGCAATTTGTCCGAGCGGGGCAAGGCGGCTTGTTCTTTGAGGCGGTATGCGAGAGGGAAACCGACAGGCTGCCGGCGCAATTGCCGCAGAAAACCCGCGAGCCCGATTCAAGTTTTTTAATCCTCCGGAGTTTTTTTGACGGTGTTGGGTTTACAGCTCGTAAAACAGAGCGGAACAGCGATATAGCTATATGGCAAATACTCCGCAAAACGAAATTTGCGAATGTCGGAGACCGGCAGGAAAGAGGACTGCTGAAGCGGAAACGGCAAGAATTGTCATCAGAGAGATTGAAGAGAAATATGTAAACGAAAATAGCGCCGATAACAATGCCGTATAATAGCGAGATGATAGGCGCTTTAACAAACAATAGAAACAGAAAACGGCAATTATGCGAGTGTTGGCGGCAAAAAGGAATGAATAAAGGGATGTCTGCCGTTGATATTGCCGTACGTAGCCGTTAAAACGGCAATAATACCGTTTGTGGTGGCAACGCCGTGAAGGGTAACGGCATCAGTTGCCTACAAACGGCATGGTGGGTCAGCAATATTGCCGTTATATGTTACGATAATCGACGTAGTCTGAGGGATTGGAGAATGTCGTTTTTTCTTACGAGTGGGAGTAAATCGCGTAAAAACATTTAATATAAGGGATATATCGTGTGAAGAAATTCTTTTGAAAATTATTGACAAAGCCTATTTGGCGCATTATGCTTGGGATGAATAGGCAAAGAGTTGCCGTAAAAATCTAAGAATGGGCCAAGCCGAAGTAAATAGCAAAATAAAAGCAAAAGGCGTGAAAAAGGCCAAAAGGGTGGATTTATAAATTTCAATAAAAGGATTTTTAAAAAACCACAAGGGGGGTACGGATATGTCGGAAGCTCTAACTAAGAAAGATGTAATGAAAATCTGCAAGGAAAAGGATGTAAGCTTCATACGGCTCTGGTTTACCGATATCATGGGGCAGGTGAAGAGTTTTGCCATCACGAGGAACGAACTGGAGAACGCGCTGGAAAAAGGCATGGGATTCGACGGTTCGTCGATCACCGGTTATCAGTCGATTGAGGAAAGCGACATGATAGCGATGCCGGATCCGACGACCTTCAAGATGATTCCGTGGAGGCCGAAGGACAAGCCGGTGGGAAGAATGATATGCGACATCCTTACGCCGGACGGGAATCCGTATGAAGGGGATCCGAGATATGTGTTGAAAAGGGCTTTGGCGCGGATGAAAGAGGCGGGGTTCGACCACTTCTACATCGGCCCTGAGCTTGAATTCTTTTATTTAAAGAGTTCGGACTGCCCGCTGCCTTTGGACAAGGGCGGATATTTCGACCTGACGGATCTGGATGTGGCCAGCGACCTGAGGAGAGACACGGTAAACGCGCTCACCGATCTGGGCGTCACCATCGAGTACAGCCACCACGAAGTGGCTCCCAGCCAGCACGAAATCGACATGAGGTATGACGACGCGCTGAAGATGGCCGACAACGTGATCACCTATCGCGTGACGGTCAAGGAGATAGCGCGGATGCACGGCGTGTACGCCACTTTCATGCCCAAGCCGATATTCGGCGAGAACGGCAGCGGAATGCACGTGCACCAGTCGTTGTTCAAAGGAGACAAGAACGCGTTCTTCGACGCCAAAGCCGAAGCCGGCTTGAGCGACACCGCAAAGAGGTTTGTCGCGGGTCAGTTGGCGCACGCCAAGGAGATGATTCCGGTGCTCGCGCAGTGGGTGAATTCCTACAAGCGGCTTGTTCCCGGATACGAGGCTCCGGTGTACATCGCATGGTCCCGCCGCAATCGCTCGGCCCTCATCAGAGTTCCGATGTACCACCCCGGAATGGAGAAGGCGACGCGGTGCGAACTGCGGTGTCCGGACCCGGCGTGCAACCCGTACCTGACGTTTGCCGTCATGCTGAACGCCGGTCTTGAAGGGATTGAGAAGAATTACGAATTCACGAAGCCGATGGAGCAGAACCTTTATCACCTGAGCGACGAAGAGAGAAAGGCGCTCGGCATAGAGTCGTTGCCTGACAACCTCGGCGCGGCTGTGGCGAATCTGGAGAACAGCGAACTGATGCGCAAGGCGCTCGGCGACCATGTATACTCGCGGTTCATCGCTTTGAAGAAGAAGCAGTGGGACGAATACCGGATACAGGTTACGGACTACGAGTTGCACAACCTGCTGCCGATTCTGTGACGTTCGGGGAAATAGCTGAACAAGTTTAATGGATGGACGGTCATAGCGGTGACCGCCTGATGGGTTCGGGGTCGGCGGCGAGACCATCGTCGTCGGCCCGACTCCATCGGGACCTTCAGAAGGGCCGGGGGTTGGCGGAAGACAACCCGCGGGCGTCTCGGCCCTCTTTTTATCATCCCGATGTTTCGTCCATCTTTCGTTCATCCGAAACAAAACGCGCCGGGGGCGCGCCCGGCGCGGCGGTTGTGACTATTGCGAACCTATCCGGGCGGGACTCTAAACGAAAGGTAGAGACCCATGATTACGGCAAAAAAGAAAATTATGACAATGGCGGCGGCGTTGCTTGCGGCTCTATGGCCTGCGGCGGCTTTCGCTCAGGAGGAACAGTCCGTGAGCGCTGGGGACACAGCATTTGTTTTAACTTCAGCCGCGATGGTGCTCTTCATGACTGTGGGGCTTGGTTTCTTCTACGGCGGTCTTGTCAGAAGAAAGAACATCCTGTCGGTGCTGATGCAGTGCATGTTCATGATGTGTTTGATCAGCGTCATTTGGGTGTTGTACGGGTATTCGCTGGCGTTCGGCCCGAGCGTGGGCGGTTTCATCGGCAGTCTGGACTGGGTCGGGCTGAAAGGCGTGGGATTGGCTCCTTCGGACTCTTACGGCACAACGGTTCCGCATTTTGCTTTCATGACGTTTCAGGGTATGTTCGCAATAATCACGCCCGCGCTTATCGTGGGCGCGTTCGCGGAGCGGATGCGCTTCGCGGGCTTCGTCGTGTTTTCTATTCTGTGGGTGACGTTCATCTACGCGCCGGTATGCCACTGGGTGTGGGGTTCCGGCGGTTTTCTTCTCGGGATGGGCGCGCTTGATTTCGCCGGCGGCACGGTTGTGCACATCAACGCCGGCATAGCGGCCGTCGTGACCGCAGTCGTGCTTGGAAAGCGCTCCGGGTATCCGGAGCGGACGTCCTCTCCGCACCACATACCTTTCGTGGTGCTCGGAGCTGGGATTCTGTGGTTCGGATGGTTCGGGTTCAACGCCGGGAGCGCGCTTGGAGCAAACGGGTTGGCTGCCGGGGCGTTCGTGGCCACGAACACGGCGGCTGCCGCCGGGGGTTTGGCGTGGGCCGTTATTGAATGGATAAGAGATAAGAAACCGACCTCCATAGGCGTGGCGACGGGAGTTGTCGCCGGGTTGGTGGCCATCACTCCGGCGGCGGGTTTCGTCGGCCCGGTGTCGGCGATTCTCATTGGGGCGGGTTCGAGCGTCATAGGCTTCATCGGCGTCGCTTTTCTGAAACCCAAATTCGGCTACGACGATTCGCTCGACGCGTTCGGCGTGCATGGTCTGGGAGGCATCTGGGGGGCGCTCGCCACAGGGCTGTTCGCTTCCACCGCAGTCAATCCCAACGGAGCGGACGGGTTGTTCTTCGGCAACGCCGCGCAGTTCGGCATTCAGGCCGTCAGCGTTGCGGTCACAATCGTTTACGCCCTGATAGGCACTTTCATTATCTGCAAGGTCGTGGACGCCGTCATCGGGCTTCGCGTCTCTTCGGAAGAGGAAAGGATCGGGCTTGACCTGACACAACACCATGAGAGCGGTTACACCGTTCTTGACTGAGGGGGGAGGACATCGAGCATGAAATACATCATTGCCATCATACAGCCGGACAGGCTTGAGGCGGTGCAGAAACTTCTGGGAGAAAAGCAGGTGAACCTGCTGACGGTGTCGCAGACGATGGGGCACGGAAGGCAGATGGGAATCACTAGGGTGTACAGAGGAAGGCGGGAGGCCGGGGACCTGCTGAAAAAAATAAAACTTGAGATAGCGGTGAACGACGACTATCTGGACTCCACCGTGGACGCCATCAAGAAGGGCGCGCGGACGGGCGAGATAGGCGACGGGAAGATATTCATCTTCAATCTCGAGGATTGCGTGAGGATTAGGACCGGGGAGACCGGGAGCGTGGCGATAGGGTGAAACCGGGAGCGCGGGCGGCCTGCCGCCGTCCGCGCCTTTCCCATAAACACATTGGAAACGGCGGGCGGATATAAATGAAAATCACGGCGTTTTGTTGTCACAACAGTCTGTACGGGGTAGGCGGCGCGGCGAAAATGACGAAGGCCGAGGCCCCCGGAGTTCACAAAGTGGAGATTCCGTGCAGCGGACGGCTTGAGCCTATCTATATCCTGAAAGAGTTTGAGAACGGAGCGGACGGGGTGGTTGTTGTGGCGTGCCCGGCCAAGATGTGCCAGTTGATACACGGAAGCGCGCGGATGGAAAAGAGAATCGAATACGCCAAGAAGCTGATAAGCGACGCGGGGATGGAGCCGGAAAGGCTGATGCTGTTCAGGCCTGAGCCGCCCACCGCGCCCCGTCTGGCGGAAATAATAAAAGAAGCGTCAGCAGGTTTTGCGGCCTTGGGGGTTTCTCCCCTGAAGGCGGCGGTCTGAGCGGACGGAACAAAGGAGGCAGCCGCTATGCCCGGAAAGTATCACATAGAAACGAAGGAAGTCCCGCCCAGAACAACCACTGTCGGCAGATTCGGCATCATCGACCTGTACGAGACGTGCGCGAGAGGGTGCAGGAACTGCGTAAAGAAGAAATGCATATACGACATTCACAAAAAAGAATTTGATTTTGCGCATTCGTTGGATCGCCCGACGGAGTTCATGAACGAGTGCATGAACTGCCTGATGTGCGTACAGAACTGCACGCGCGGCGCTCTCACGAGGACGCAGAACCCGGAGTACACGTGGCTGGGCAACGGATACTGGAAGCCAGCGATAATAGCGGGCATCTGGAAGATGGCGGCCACGGCCAAGCTGCCGGTTTCGGGAGCCGGTTACGGCGGCCCGTTCTCCGGCCCCGGCTTCGATTCCATGTGGACGGACATGAGCGAGATTGTCCGCCCGACCCGCGACGGCATTCACGGTCGAGAGTACATATCGACTTCGGTGGACATCGGCGGGTTGCCGTCCAATCTCGAATTCGGACCTCGCGGAGAGTTGCTCGGAGAGGAATCTCCGGTCATAGAACTGCCCGTTCCGTTCATTCTCGAAGTCCCGCCGCTCGGACATATATCGAAGAACGTGCTTGAAGCGATGGCTCGCGCGGCGCGCGGCATGGACACCTTGTTCGCCCTCGACGCGGAGGACGCCGAGGAGTTCTCCGAAGAGTTCGCAGGCTGGCTTGCTCCCCGCATGAAAAACAGCGCGATAGAGAAACACGCCGCTCTGATTAAGTCCGTCAGGATGGTCTGCCTAGAGGACTCGCCGGACGCGCTGGACGCAGTAGCCCGCGTGAAAGCGATAAATCCCGGAGCCGTCGTGAGAATAACGCTGGCTCTCGGAGACGGCGCGGAAGCGCGGGTGGTCGAGTTGGTGGAGGCGGGCGCCGAAGCGATTCAACTCAGCGCCGACATCAACGGAGACATAGTGTATTCCGACGGGCGCGTGGAATTCATCAAGGACGCGTTCCGCCGGATTCACAGCTTGCTCGTGGATAGATGCGTCAGGGACAGGGCGACGTTGATCGCCGACGGCGGCATAGCTATGGCCGAGCACCTTGCGAAAATAATTATCTGCGGGGCGGACTGCGCGTCTCTCGGAATTCCGTTCCTCGTGGCGATGGAATGCAGAATGTGCGGGGCGTGTTCGCGCGGCGTCGAATGTCCGGTGAACATGAGCGAGGTTCCGCCAGAAGATGGCGCGTGGAGAGTGATGAATCTGGCGGCGGCATGGCGCAATCAGTTGCTTGAAGTTCTGGGCGCTATGGGGATACGCGAAGCGCGTCGCCTAAGAGGGGAATTCGGAAGAGCGATGTTCCGCGAGGATTTGGAGAGGGACACGTTTCAGAAAATATTCGCCGGAGCGTGAAAGCGACCGGCGGGCGGCGTCTGGGGGAGTCCCGCGCGCCGCTTGAACAATCAAAGAAGGAAGGTCGCCGCTATGAGCATGACAATTGAAAACAAAATCGCCGCCGCGCCAGCGACGCGCGAGATCAAAACGGCTCCGAGCCGTTTCAGAAACCAGATCGGCGCTTACAAGATATTCAGAAGCGAGAATTGTATCGGCTGCGGCAAGTGCGCGTCTCTGTGCCCGCACGGAGTGCACGAGCGTTTCGGCGACAGCGGCAAGATGGTTAGGCCGAGGGATTACAGGTGTCGTGGAGAGAGTTGCCGAAGCGAGGAATATTTCTGCATAAACAAATGCCCGGCGGGAGCTCTCGCGCTGCGCAGAAACCCCGTGTATTCAACTCTCGGCGATTACAGGTGGACCGCAGACCTGATTCTCAGCACATGGGATCAGGCCGAAAACGGCCATGTAACGAACGAAACGCTCGAATCCGAGCTCGGCGCGTCCGGCGGCGGGTTCGACAAGCTGAGATTCAGGTTCCCGGCGGTTCCGTCCGGCGTCGCCCCCTCCGATGTCGACACTTCTCTGGAGCTTAACCGGCGCTCGGACGACCCGGCGGCGCATAAAATCAAAATTGACGTTCCGTGGTACGGCGGCGGCATGAGCTTCGGCTCGATCAGCGACAACATGATGGTGTCGCGCGCGCGCGCGGCTACCGCGTGGAACACCTTCACCTGCACAGGCGAGGGCGGATATCCCGAACTGCTCCGCCCTTACGACGACCACATAATCACTCAGATAGCCACCGGTCTGTTCGGAGTGCGCGAGGAGACAGTGCAGCGCGTGAAGATAGCCGAGTTCAAATACGCGCAGGGGGCCAAGCCCGGCCTCGGCGGCCATTTGCTCGGCGACAAAAACACCGCCGATGTCGCCCGCATGAGAGAGGCTGTTCAGGGCACGGCTCTATTTTCCCCGTTCCCGTTCCACAGCGTTTACTCGATTGAAGACCACAAAAAACACGTGGACTGGATAAAGGCGATGAACCCGCGCGCGCTGATTTCAGCAAAAGTTGCCGCGCCGTCGGATGTGGATATGGTCGCGGTCGGCTGCTACTACGCGGGAGTGCATATCGTGCATGTGGATGGTAGCTACGGCGGCACGGGGGCGGCGCCGGATATCGCAAAGAAAAACATCGCGCTTCCTATCGAATACGCCATCACCCGCGTCCACAACTTCCTCGCGGACGAAGGCGTTAGAGACGAGATAACTCTCATCGCCAGCGGCGGGCTTCGCAACGCTTCCGACATCGCCAAGGCGATAGCTCTCGGAGCTGACGGCGTTGTGATAGGCACGAGCGACATGGTGGCCGTCGAGTGCATAAGGTGCGGCAACTGCGAAAGCGGTCGCGGATGCGCAAGAGGCATCGCCAGCACGGATCGCGAGCTTAAGCACCTCATAGATATTGATTACGCCACGCAGCGTCTCATCAACCTGTACAACTCGTACCGAGAACAGTTGGTCGGCATCATATCGCGGCTCGGCCTGAGATCAGTCGCCGAATTAAGGGGGCGCACGGACCTGCTGATGCACCTTGACTACTCGAAGCCCGAATGAACCAGGCGGCATATAGAAAGGAAACCGCTATGAGAAACGACAATGAAAACATGGCAGCAAGGATACTTGAGAGCAGGCGCGCGATTTCTGACGCTGCTCCCCGCCGGGAGGCGGACAAGGTGGAGGAGGAGGGCGGATGCGGCGTAACAGGATTCGCTTGTTCGATCCCTGTCGCCGGGCGACACATACACGCTCCTTCAGTGCAGATGCACAACAGGGGCAACGGCAAAGGCGGGGGGATCGCGGCGGTCGGACTCTCTCCCGATCAACTCGGCGTCTCCCGCGAAGTCCTCGACACTCACTATCTCCTGTTGATTGCCGCGATCGACCCGTCGTGCGTAGAATCTCTCGAAAGCAAATACCTCCGCCCGAATTTCGACATCGCATCCGAGGGGAGTATAGATTCGATTGCCGACTGGCGGGACATGCCGTCTCTTCTGGTTCAACCGCCTCAGGTGCGCAGATATTTCGTTAGGGTGAAGCCATCCGTGTTGAACGCCTTCGCCGTCGCCAACAACCTCGAATCGCTTGAGCGCGACAGGATAGAGGACGAGTTCGTATACCAGAACTCGTACCGGATAAATACTGAATTCTACGCAGCGCTCGGAGAGAAACAGGCGTTCGTGCTGTCGCACGGCAAAAATATGATGATTCTCAAGATAGTCGGATACGCCGAGGAAGCGGTCGAGTATTACAAGCTTAACGATTTTAAGGCGCACGTGTGGATTGCCCACCAGAGATATCCCACCAGAGGGCGCGTGTGGCATCCGGCGGGCGCTCACCCCTTCATCGGCATGCACGAAGCCCTTGTTCACAACGGCGACTTCGCCAATTACTTTTCCGTCTCGGAATACCTCAAACAGCGCAACATTCGCCCGCTATTCCTTACGGACACCGAAGTGTCCGCTCTCGAGTTCGACCTGTTGAACAGGGTGTACCGCTACCCGCTCGAATACATCATCGAGTCGCTGGCCCCCACGACGGAGTCGGACTTCGATCTGCTACCGCCTGCAAAACAAAAAATCTACCGCCGGATACAGGCGGCCCAGATACACGGCTCTCCGGACGGCCCGTGGTTCTTCATCATCGCTCGCAATCTCCTTGAAGGGAACGGGTTCCAACTTCTCGGAATCACGGACACCGCTATGCTCCGCCCGCAGGTGTTCGCCATACACGACGGCGAAGTAAAGATCGGGCTGGTATGCTCTGAGAAACAAGCTATCGACGCGACGCTCCGCAGCCTCGCCTCCGAAGATTCTAGGGTTTGCCCGGTGGCGGACAAATACTGGAACGCGCGCGGCGGCAGCAGCGAAGACGGCGGTTCTTTCAGCTTCACGCTCACCGGAGACGCCTCTTCGTCTCAGGGCATGACTCTCGTTTGCAGGGACAAATTCGGCAAGGAAGTCGCGCCGCCCGCAGGCAAAAAGCGGCTCGATATCAGCCTGCCCATCGGCTCTGAAAACGGCGACGGGATGACCGTGGAATTCATTCGAGAAAAACTTCTCGCCGGCGACCCGGAAACTCTCTCCTCGGCGATGATGGAGAGGATGCCGCGCTGCAACTACGACGCGGTCAGAAGTTTCGCGCAACTCGTCGCCGAACATTCGCGCATTTCCGACACGACGCGCTCCACGGCGATTGAAACTCTTACGACGCTAAATGATTTGAGATACCCGACCGGCTCAAAGATGAGAAGCTCAGTTTTGCAGGTGGTTCAGGGCGCTCTCGATTCTGTCTTCAAGGCGGTTCCTCAGATAACAGGCTCAGGCGCTTCAAGGCACAGACTGTTGGAGTTCGAAACTAGAGACGCGCTCAGAGGGCCATCGTCAGGGGAAGACACCCTCGTTATCAACGCCGCCGGATTCAAGCCAGAACTTGAGGATAGAGACTCGAAAATCATAATCGACGCCTTCAGGCTCGGATGGCAAAAATTTATTGTCTTCAACTCCACCGGACAAAGGTTCCACGGAGTCGGGCTGGGGCCGGGCACCACAGGCGTTCGCATAGACTGCTACGGCAACGTCGGCGACTATCTCGGCTCAGGCATGGACGGCCTCGAAATACGCGTCCACGGCGACGCGCAAGACCAGCTTTGCCAGATAGCAAAAAGCGGAAAATTAGTGATCTATGGCAGCGTCGGACAAACCTTCATGTACGGCGCGAAAGGCTCTGAGGCTTACATCATGGGCAACGCGGCGGGACGGCCGCTCATCAACGCGGTCGGAAAACCCCGCGTGGTGATAAACGGAACATGTCTGGATTACCTCGCTGAAAGCTTCATGGCAGGAGACCCGCTCAACGGCGGAGGATTCGCCATCGTCAACGGTCTGGCGTTTGACGACGATGGAAACCTTCGTCCGCTCAAGCGCCCGTATCCCGGTGGCAACTTGTTCTCCCTCGCGTCGGGCGGGGCGATATACCTGCGCGACCCTCATTCCGTTACTTCTTCCGAACAGCTTAACGGAGGAGTATTCTGGAAATTCACAGAGGCGGACTGGGCGCTGATACTTCCCTATCTGCGGGAAAACGAGCGCTTGTTCGGCGTCTCCATAGAACGCGACTTGCTAACCGTGAACGGCGTCTTGAAGTCGCCGCTGGAAGTTTACCGCAAAGTAGGCGCAGTCAACGTTAAGAAACTTGTCGCCGCCACAGGCGGAGTGGAATAAAATCGCGGGTCGATGTTTGCGCGGATAAAAACAGCGAATGCGATTTGACCGATGCTTCAGATTCACATGAATATTTTTTTTTCTCTGATTTTGTCGAGCCTTTTATCATTGATAACATACAATGTCTTTCCATGCTTGGAGAACACATGGGTGACAATCACCGGGTCGGCATGATTGCGCGCCGTGTCGAACAACACGCGACTGTCGTTCCCATGAACTAAAGAGCCGGGTTTGATCGGTCTGTCTGCTACGAAAACATGCATGTTTTTATATGGATTGTTGAAATCGACTTTGTCATTCCAGAAAAAACCGGCGATTAAAAAGCCATCGTTTTCTTTCAGATATTTAATAGACTCAATCCCGCACGGTCTAACCACAGACATCGTCAGTTTGCCATTCTCAGGCACATAATAAACCCATTTGCCTTGCAGAACCCTGTGTATTTTCTCGACTTGCCCGGCGTAGTCGAACTCAACCTTGACGAATAAGAAAGCCGCAAGACACACAACCGCGAGCATAGTCGCCGCCCAGATCTTTTTTGCGGATGAAAGGACTTTCTTCGCTGCGGGCGGACTCGCCTGATTTAATTTGGCCGTTTCGGCTTCGCGCAATAACGCGTCCGAAGCGGATTTATCAGTTGCTTTTCTATTGCCGGATGTTTTCCGGTTGAACAACATGTGAATCGCCGTCCCTCGCATGCTTAATTCAAGATGTCTTGGCGGCCGCCGTTCGTGGAGAACGGCGGCGGGAAGGATAATGTCTGCCCGAAATTATTGTATGTAATTAATGGCGAATTTCAAGTTTTTTTCTGCCGCATTCGGAGGGGGAATTTGGCGGCGGTATCGACGAATCCGGGATTTCAATTCACCGGACGCTGCCGGAGCAGCGGGGTTCAGCTCCTGAGGCTGGAACGAAACATGTGACTGTTCCGAGCAGGTCGGTGCGGAAAACATCGGCGGCGGCGCGGTATCTTTCAAGCGTGTCTTTATGGGGGTGGCCATAGACGCGCGGACCGCCGGAACTGACCACGACGGCGCGCGGGGCGACCCAGTGGAGAAATTGCTCGGTGGATGATGAGACGCTGCCGTGATGCGGCGCTTTGAGGAGATCGGATTTCAGGGCGGCTCCGTACCGCCTGACCAGCCTTTCTTCTCCTTCGCGTTCGATGTCTCCGGCGATAAGCGCCGACGCGTCGCGGAACGAGGCCCGCGCGGTGAGGGGAAGGTTGTTTCGGGAGATGTTGCGCATATAAGGCAGAGAGCGGTCTGGTCCGAAGATTTTCAGCCGAGCGCCAGAAGGCAACTCGAAAGTCGTTTCGCCGCAGACATGGACGTATTCAACGCCGCGCTTTTTGACGGAGCGGAGCAGGGCGCGGTAGCGCTCGGCCTGTGTGGGGCTGAGGGCGTGGTACAGCGGGCCTGCTGCGGCCATCCGGCACGCTCCGGGGTCTCCCGTTTCCTCGCATGCGATGTCCGCCGGCGTCGCTCCGTCGATGAACCTGTCAGCGCGGATATTGTTGACGACCCACTGAAGGCCGTTCATGTGGTCGGCGTCGGGGTGTGTGAGGAGGATAGCGTCGAGCCTGCGAACGCCCGCGCGCCGCAGATGCCTGCCTATGAGACGTTCGCCGGGTTCGGGAGAGTCGCCGGGGTTTTCCCATCCGCCCCCTCCGTCCGCTAGCAGCCTGAAGACGCCGCGTCCGTCTTCCCTCGCGGGCATCTCGATGAGCGAGGCGTCGCCTTGCCCGACGTCGAAGAAGACGGCGCGGACGCCGTTGACGGGCGGTTTATGCGCGCCCCACGCCGCAAGAGTCAGCCCGACCGCCGCAATGCCCGCCCAACCAGCGTATATCTGAAAGTCCGACCCGTCCGCCATTCGCCTAAGCGTCCATGTAAACAAGACTACTCCCGCGCCGTACAGCGCCATCCACGCGAGCGGGGGCGAGGCGGAGTCTACAACGCCGAAAGGGATCGCGGCAAAGAGTTCGACTATGCCGGCCATGAGTCTGGCGAGGGCCTCGGCTGGAACCGCCGGGACCGCAGCTATGTTGCCGGGCAGCAACCCCGCCGCGCACAGCAGGAAGTCCGCCGGAAGCAGAACGCCGGCCAGCGGCACGACCAGCGCGTTCGAGACCAGCCCCGCCGCGCAGAACTGGTTGAAGTGATACGCGAGGACGGGGAACAAAGGCATCTGAGCCGCGAGGGAGGCGAGAGCGAAGCGGGCGATTTTTCTTGGCAGTCCGCCGCCCCGGACGAACGCCGCCATCGCCGGATAGATGAAGATGACGCCCGCGCTTGCCAGAAACGTCAACTGCGTTCCGATTTGAAACGGGGCGGACGGGTTGACGACCATAACGAAAAGCGCGGCAAGGCAGAGGGATACCCCGGAGTCTCGCCCGGCCCCGAACATAAGGGAGACGAGCATGACGAAGCCCATGACGACGGCGCGCGTTATCGACGGCCCGCCTCCGGCGACAAAATAATAGACGAGCAGAGCGGCTCCCATTATCAGGAAGCTTGGAACGGGCCTGCGGTTCCACAGGAAGCCGAATATGAACAGAGCGCCTAGCATGATTCCGACGTGCATACCCGACACGACAAGGACGTGGACGACGCCGGCGCGGCGGAACTTGTCGTAGATGACTTGGTCGACCGGGCCGGTTCTGCCCAGCGCCATATAGCCGAGTATCAGGTTGTAAGGTTCGGAGACGTTCGAGTCGATGGCGCGGCGGAACTTCTCGCGCAGCGAGGCGGCAGACGACAACACAAGGCCGGCGTCTCCTTTTCCGAGCGGCCTTGAACGCCCCTGTTCCGCCACTGTCATCATTGCGGACGCGTCCCGCGCTCTATGGTAGTCGGCGCTCGCGCGGCTCATCTGAGACGCAGGTTTCATCCATCCTTCCAACTCCCACATCTCGCCGAACGCCGGGTCTCGCGCGGGAGCCGCCTCCGCTCTGAATCGCGCGACCGCAACTCCATCGACCCTCAGCCACGCGTCTTTGCTGAGCCGCACTCCGTCGACCTTCATTGTCGCCGCCGCGCTCCCGTCCTCCCGCCGCTCGAACCTCAATATCGTGCCGCGCGCGATTTCAAGCCGTTTTTCGTTGTCCCGGTTTTCGAGGTATCGCGCGAGGGGCGCGTTGTGATAAACCGCTTCGTCAGCCTGATAGGAGAACCAAGAAGCGAATAGCGCGGACGCGCATATGAGGGAGAGGAAAAGAGATTGGCGGGAGCGGAAAGCGGCTGCCGTTGCTCCGGCGGCGAGCGCCGCGACGCATGTCAGCCACATCGGCGCCGAAACGAACCGGCCCGCGAGAGCGCCTAGCGCGTACGATGCGGCCAACGCGTAAATTATCGGCATGACCTTGCTCGCCCGCCTTTCCCGCCGTCCCGCCCGCGACCCGCCGTTATTTACTTAATCCATATCGGACTCGACCACGCCATCTGTCCGTCGGCCTGCGTGACTCTGATGTATATGTAGTCCTCGTCGCGCTCCCGGCGCGCGTCGATGTGCGTCTGTTTGAACTCCGGGCCGCCGTCGCCTTCGAACACGGCGGCGGTCTCGCCGTTTTTTATCACTTCAATTTTTTCCAGAGGGGCGACGCCGCGAGCGTAAATCGAGACGCTGACCGGCGCTCCCCGGGAGTCCAGCCGCCCGCCCATGAATGTCGTCTCGTTCGCCCTCACGTCCATCACAATCCTTGCGCCAGTCACGGCGTATGTTCTTTTCGCCCTCAGCGCTTCGAAGATTCCCTCCCGGCTCAGTTCCTCCGCGTACACTGCCGCGATGCCCGGTCCCGGCGTCGCTTTGCCCTTATAAAACATCTGCAGGAACTTGATCAGCCTTGGCGGTCGCGTCAGGTTGCCGGCGTACCCGTCATGGCTGTCTGATGATGCGATGAAACCGAAATGATGCCCCGCATCCAGCGGCGTCCGCACTGAATGCTTCCCGTTTTTATACGCGTTATATATCTCATACGGACAACCGTCGCACTCGCTGTTTCCATGCCACGAATATATCTCCACAACCGGCTCGTATTCAGGATTGAAACGATCCCAGTTGAAAGGATAAATCGGGCCGCCGAGAGGATGGTGGGGGATGGAAATCGCCCCGTATTCTTCAAGGTGCTTCCAGAGTTTTTCCGGTGTGTCAGTCCGGCGAATCAACCGAGCACACTCCCGCCGGGGCCTCGTCTCCGGGATAGTAAACATTGCGGTGACCGAAATGCATAGGGTCTTTCTTATACCCCCAGCGGTCGCGCCGCTTGAGCGTGTGGAACATGCAGTCCAGCCCGCTGCCGCTCGTCCATTCGTACGCGATGAACGCGACGTAGACGCCGTCCTCGTGCCACCTGCGGGTGGCGTCGACAGCCTGTTTCCAGCGGCTCGGCACAGACGCCAGCCCCCACGGCGCGTCATGGTCGGTCAGCGCCGCGAAGTCCAGCTTCGCCACTTCCTTGCCGTACCTGTAATACTGCTCCGGAGCGCTGACGAACGCGTCAGGCGAAAGCCCGCTGTGCCCGTGAAGTTCTCCCCAGTACAATCCGTACTTCTTTCCGTCCAGCTCGATGTCATGCCTGTTCTGGACGACCTCCAGCGGATGGAACGGCGCGTATATCAGCGGGGCCGCGTAGCATATCAGATAGAACAGCGCCACAAGAGAGGCCGCAGTCGCCGCGACGGATATCAAAACTATTCCCGGCCACTTTCTTTTCTTCTTTTCACGCATTGCGCGCCTCCGCTGTTTTAGCCTTATGTCATTTTATTTGCGTCTTCGGCTCAGTATATCTCAACAGTAAAACAGCGCGCAAGGCGCAAGGCGATATGTTTGTGACAACAGAGATTGTCGAAATAAAAACTTTTTCTGAGTATCTCTGAAAATCAGATAGTCTTGCCAGTAAATATATGGCTTATGTAAAAAAGGTTTTTAGTTTGGGGCATCCGGGAAACGAGTGGGTAGCCCCAATATGTAGTATAGCTGGACTTGAAACCGGACGGAAAAGATGCTAAACCTCGAACACGTGGCGTCAAGGGTCTTCGATGAACTCGCTTCGCTCGCCCTTGACTCCCCGAG
>JAKQBV010000019.1 GCA_029573925.1 bacterium | reverse complement strand
CCACTTTGCGTGTCGCATGGAATCCGGGGATGCCGCTTTTTTACATAGGAGCTGCTTTGTTTTTTCCGGGGCTTGTGTTAAGGATGTTCTTTAGAAATCATTAGTATGTTAACGGAAAATGAAAAAAGGAGAATTTAATGATTAAGACGATGAAGAAGTTTAAAAGGGGAATATGCGGAGTTTTTTTGATTTTACTGCTTCCGGCTGTCGTTTGTATAGCGGCATATAGGACTCATACCGAAATTGATTCGGGGATGTTTTTCGCCGCATATCCGAACATAGCCGGAACAAGAATGGACGGATGCGACGCCTGCCACATAAGCATAGTGGCTCCTCCTCCCGGTGAAAAAGGCGATTTCCCCGTAAAGCTCAGTTCATGCGATTCATGTCATATTATCACCGATTATGGAAGAAAACCCGGCGAAACTATCAACGCTTACGGGAAAGACTATCTGGGAGCCGGACGGAATGAGCTTGCATTCAAGGCAATATCCGAGTCGGATTCGGACGGAGACGGTTGGTCAAACGCGAAGGAACTGGAAGCGGCGACGAATCCCGGCGACCCGTCAAGCAATCCCGGAATGAAGCTCGCTCCGCACAAAGTTATTACATTTGATGAACTGAAAGAGAAACAAACGCCCGTCTATGACCAGACCATATTCGTAAACGTTTCAAAATCAAAGGATGGGGACAGTTATTCCGATCTTCGAGGCTTCATGCTTTATGACGTTCTTAAATATGCGGGGATTTCAGAAAAGGCCTCCAGCGTGGATGTTATCAGCATAGACGGGTATGCGGCAACGTTTTCCGTAGAGCAACTGAAACGCTCATATCCGCAGGCGGTTCCGGTCTTTGGCTTCGACAAAGAGACTTTCGGCGAATGCGGCTGGGTTAGGTACGGATCAAAGAACCTCAAAGAAGGCGTTCCGCTGCCGAACGCCAATGTTCTGCTGACTTTCGAGATCAACGGCGAAGAATATGAACCGGCAAAGATCAACGAGCAGGGAAGATTGTCGGGCGCCGGGCCGTTCAGGGTTGTGGCTCCCCAGATGAAGAATCCGGGACTTCCCGACAATTCAAGCAAAGCCACTGAAGAATGCGCTAAGACAACCCCGGAAACGTATCGTTACAACAGAGGATATGAGAAAAACGCCGACTATTGCGTGAAATCCACTATCGCGATTAGAGTAAACCCTTTGCCGGAAGGTTCTATGGACATCGACTGGCCCGGATTTGCGAAAAAAGCGATTGCGAACAAGGAAATTGTTGTTTTCGGCGCTTTGGGTGAATAATTGATTGAACATTAGCCGCTGTTCTCTATGACGGCGTTTGCATTTAAGGGTTATGTTTAATATAAATATCATTATGGCTGACAGAAGCTATGTATTGTCCGTTTCGTTAATTGGGGTTTTGCCGCAGTAATGAAAGCTAACAAGACACTTATCTGGATATTCGCGATTACTCTTTTCGCGCATATAGTTGTTTTGTATTATGTGGCTTTGCCCGATTACAGTGGAAAAAAAAGGCCGCTGAAACTGGAATACGCTCTGGACGAGCCGGAAAGAAAAGTTCCTGAGCCGAAAAAAGCGGAGCCTCCCAAGAAAGAGCCTCCGCCGCAAAGGATGACGGAAAATACGCCTCCGCCGGAGACGGAGCTCGAACCCGAACCTGAGCCTTTGCATCCGATTTCATTTCCTCAGGAGGTCGTCGAGACCGCAAGAGTCGTTGATCGCGCTCCAATGAAAAACAGAAGGCCTCCGGGCAGGTATTACAGAGGTTCTTCAGGGCACGGAGCGGTTGAAGCGCCCGCCAATGCGCCTGTCGTTTCGCAACCGAGCATTGACATAGACGCGCTCGTGCGCGACTATGGCAGAAATGTCGCCGCGCTGATAGAGAGAAAGAAAGCGTATCCTTCAAAAGCGAGAAAATTCGGCATTCAGGGAAGGGTGGACCTGTCTTTCAGAGTCGCTCAGGACGGCAGGTTGATGGGAGCGTCCGTGACGTCGTCGTCGGGCAACAGTACCCTTGACGAGGCCGCGTTGAAAGCGGTGAACGACGCGGCTCCGTTCCCTCCCATCCCAAAGGAAGCCATAATGGATTCCATCCAGTTGACCGTATCGCTTCTGTACAAAATAAACTGATATCAGGAAAGCGAAGAGGAGAAGAATATGTTAATAGATTTGATACAGCGGGGCGGACTTCTGATGTATCCGATAGTGATATGTTCGGCGCTGACCGTGGCGATTACCATTGAAAGATACATAAGGCTGGCGAAGGCATCCACGCCTGTTGATTCATTGCTTGAAAGATTGAAGCCGCTGGTCAAAGGCGGGAAGTACGCCGAAGCGGCAAAGACATGCAAGGCGGAGCGGGGCGTAGTGGCGAGGATTCTTGCCGCCGGCCTTTCCAAAGGAGACAGTCCGCGCGAAAGAGAGAAAACTATGGCGGCGCGCGCGGCGGCGGACATGCACCATCTCGGGGCGTTCGTGGAAGGGCTTTCCACCATAGCCACCGTTTCAACAATGCTGGGGCTGCTGGGAACTGTCACCGGAATGATACGGGCTTTCATGCAGATTGAGAAACTGGGCGGGCAGGTGAACGCTGGGGTGCTTGCAGGAGGCATCTGGGAGGCTCTGCTCACGACCGCCGCCGGGCTGTCCGTGGCCATACCCGCTTTCCTATGTTACAGGTGGATTTCAGGCATGCTGGACAGAACAGCCGAACAGATAAACATCTCGGCGGCGAGGGTAATCGACTGGATGCCAGACGAAGAGAAGGCGGGAGCGTAAACCGCTATGCTGATAGAGAGAAAAAAATCCAGAAGCGTGGAAATGGTTTTCTTTCCGCTCGTGGACATAGTGTTGCTGCTTGTCATATTCTTCATGCTGACATCCAAGTTCATCACCCAGACGGCGCACAATATTGATCTGCCTAAATCGAGAACCGCGACCGTGCTGGAAGACAAGAAAATCACTATATATATAACAAAAGACCATGATATGTTCCTCAACGACTCTCCGGTAACGATGGACGCGCTTCCCGGGGAACTGACGCGCATTCTCGGCGCTGACCCCGATAAAATCGTCATCCTGAAAGCTGATTCTGTCACGGAACTGGGTTATACCGTCGGCATTGTGGACATAGTCAGAGAGTGCGGCGGCAAAAGACTCACGATAACGACTGAAAAACAAAGCTACGAGTAAAAAATAAACCGTTGTTCAAACGACAAATTCCGGTTGATTATGTTCAGAGAGAACAAAGTTTTCAGATAGGATACTTCCCATAGCGAATAAAGGCGGCGTGCATGACCAGCATCTGACGCCATGTTATGCCGACTGCGTCCGGCTGGGTGTAATACATTCCGATAAAGCCGCCGTCATGCGAGGCAAAAAGCTCCAGCAGACGCTTTGTTTCGGCAAAAATCTTTGCTTCGTCCGCTCCGGGCAGGGTACGTTGCATGTCGAGAGGACCCATGAAACATATTTTTCCAGCGGCTAGTTCGGCTAGCTCTTCCAAGCCCATGAACGCCATATCGTCCTTTTGAAGAACGTCGAGGCCGATTTCAATCAGGTCGGGGATAATGTCGGCGATATAACCGCAACTGTGGAGGATAAATTTAAGGCCGCTTGAATGCGCGGCGTCGAAAAGCCTCGCGTATCTAGGCTTAAAGATATCTCTCCAGACTGCCGGGCGTATCATAAGGTTTTTTTGAGTGCCCCAATCGTCCGTCATGATGACGGCATGCGCGCCTCTGCTCGCGTACAGCTTCAACATGGGAATATGCCATTCGTCAATCAGCTTGTCGAGCAGTCGGCAGAGGTTTTCCTTCTCGGCGACGGTGTCCATCAGGAATTCTCCGTAGCCTCTCAGAAAGTGCGATCTTTCCATCGGGCCGTTTTCGAGGTTGCCCACTACGAAGCTGTCGCCTGCTAGCAGCTTTCTGTAAAGGTCGAATCTGTCCAACCTGCCGGGCGCGAACGGGTCGGGAAGTTTGTACGAATCGAGAGATTTCCAGTCTGCGAGAGGATGTCCGAAAACTTCGCCCATAGAGTTTTCCACGGTGGTGCGCCACTTGCAGCCGAACTCGTCCTGACGATCGTATTCGGGCGACTGTACGTTGTCGGGAAGAGGTTCTCTAAAACGCCAATTGTTCAGGTGATAGATGACAGGATGAGTGTGCGGATAAAGGCCATCTTCGGGCTGCCAGTCGCGAGCCGGGGCGTGCGTCATAAAAAAGATATCGCTCACGCCTGGCACAAGGGCGCTGAACGGGACTCTGTCAGGTCCGGTGAACTCTATGGCTCTGAGAACGCGCTCTTTCCTCTTCATGGCAAACGCTCCTCCTACAATATCTCTAAAAGCAATATAAAAATATGGGGCATCCGGGAAACGAGTGGGTAGCCCCAATATGTAGTATAGCTGGACTTGAAACCGGACGGAAAAGATGCTAAACCTCGAACACGTGGCGTCAAGGGTCTTCGATGAACTCGCTTCGCTCGCCCTTGACTCCCCGAG
>JAKQBV010000624.1 GCA_029573925.1 bacterium | reverse complement strand
GAGCTCCGATGTCCATCGAGTCAAAAGCCTTGGCCCCCTTGCCGCGAGGAGCGTTTTCCGGCGACTCGATCGGAAGCGGGTTGACCACCAGTAGGTCAATAGGCTCGCCGCCCATATTTTTCAACTGGTCTAGAGCCGTCGAGTCCCCCGGTTTGACCATCAGCGACGCAAGTATCGCCGGGTGCATCGTCCTTATCGCGCCCGCGAAGAGGTCTCCGGCTCCGCCCGCCGAGCCTATGTCAGCCGTCTTTATTCCGTTCTTGTCAAGCAGCTTCTGCGTGCCGGTCGTGCATATCGCCGACACCCCTTTTTTTGCCAGAAGCGCGGCCAGTTCAATAATGCCCGTCTTGTCGTACACACTGATTAGAGCGCGAGAGATTGTGCCCATCTTTTCCTCCGGCGGCATCCCGCCACGGCGTTGATTAAAAACCCGGTCGCCTCCGGGACATTATCATTTTTTTCGTTTCATCGTCGAGCGCGAACTCGAACCAGTCTCCGTTCACAAGCTTGTCTTCCCACATTGCCGACAGCGGCAGACCGAGGAAGGCGCACCGGGCGACGCCGCTTATCACCTGATGGGTGACGAGGGCGACGTTTCCCTCGGCGGAGTTTATCAACCCCAGCAATCCATCCAGCGCCCGCCGCTCCACGTCCGCGAGCGTCTCGCCGCCGGGGAATACCGCTTCGTGCGGGCGCTCCAACCAAACGCTCATCAAGCCGGGATGCGCTGCGTCCGCCTCCGCTCTGTTCAATCCTTCTAGAGCGCCATGATCTATCTCGTTGAGCCAGTCAAGCGCTGCGGTTTTCATTCCGCGAGGCTCCGCCACGATTTCCGCGCTCTCCACCGCCCGCCTCAGCGGGCTTGAATATATGACGTCGAGCCTGACCCCCGCCAGTCTTTCAGCGGTCCGTCTCATTTGCTCGCGGCCTGTTTCGTTGAGAGAAATGTCCTGCCTTCCTTGGCATCTTTGCTGAAGGTTCAGGTCGGTCTCGCCGTGCCTGATAAAATAAAGTTTCTCCAGCTTCATTTCACGCTGCCCATTATGACCGGGGCCGCGCAACCCGCGGCGCGCGCGGCGGCCATCGTCTTTTCCGCGTCCTGCGGCGACACTACAGCCACCATCCCGACGCCCAAGTTGAACACGCGCCGCATCTCGCTTTCCTCGATGCCGCCTATCCTCTGTATCATGTCGAACACCGCAGGCCGTTTCCACGCGCTCCAGTCGATGTCCAGCCCCAGCCCATCCGGGATGATTCGCATGAGGTTGCCTTCGAGTCCGCCGCCAGTGATGTGCGCCAGCCCCTTGACTCTCGCCGCTCCGGTCATCGCCGCCACTTCCTTCGAGTAGATGGCCGTCGGCTCAAGCAACGCCTCGCCGACCGTCCTGCCGCCAAGTTCGGGCGCGGTGTCGCCGACTGTCAGCCCGCCTATCTCGAATACCGCTTTTCTAACCAGCGAAAATCCGTTGCTGTGGACTCCCGTCGAAGGAAGGCAAATAAGCGTGTCGCCTGATTCGATTGTTGAGCCGTTGATGACGCGGGAGCGATCTACCAACCCGACGCAGAACCCGGCGATGTCGTATTCGCCGTCCTGATAGAAGCCGGGCATCTCGGCCATCTCTCCGCCGACCAGCGCGCAAAGCCCCCGGCGGCATCCCTCCGCTATTCCGGACACGATGTCCGCAACCTTTTCGGGCTGGAGGCGTCCGACCGCGAGGTAGTCGAGAAAAAACAGCGGGCGCGCGCCCGTGCATATCACGTCGTTGACGCACATCGCCACAGCGTCGATTCCGACAGTGTTGTGGATGTCCGTCATGAATGCCAGTTTAAGTTTTGTGCCTACGCCATCCGTGCCTGAGACCAAAACCGGGTCCGGACCGATCAAATCCTTGATGGCGAAAAGACCGCTGAAGCCTCCGAGGTCGGATACGACCTGAGGGGAGAAAGTGCTTCTTGCCATGTTTTTTATGAGAGAGACGGCGCGTTCTCCCGCGTCTATATCGACGCCGGAGTCTCTATATGTTGCGGGGTTCTTTTTATCTGTCATCAACTAGTCAGGCCCCGGGATCAGAACTTGTCGAGATCCCTAGGGTCCACTCTGAGGAACTTAACGGGGTTCTGCAGCCTTCCGTCGAAATGAACTTCGTAGTGCACGTGCGTGCCGGTGGTCGATCCGGTTCCGCCCACATACGCGATGATCTGGCCTTTCCGCACTCTTTCGCCCTCTCTTACGAGGTTTCTGGAGTTGTGCGCGTACATCGTGAAGTATCTGTTTTCGTGGTCGATGCCGACCGCTTTGCCGTATCCGTGACGCCAGTCGGAAAACTCCACAACGCCGTCAGCCGTCGCGTATATCGGCGTCGTGTATTCGCCCCTGATGTCTATCCCTTCGTGGAATTCCCATGAGCCGGTAATCGGATGCACTCTGTATCCGAACCCGGAGCTGACCTCTCCGTTTCTCACCGGACCGATGGATGGAACGCCGGCGAATTTTTCGAGTTTCTTTTCAATTCTTCTCTCCGCCGTCAGGAGCGCCTGCTTGCGGGACTCCACTTCGGCGTCAAGTTCGCGCATCCTCAGGGCGGCGTAGTCGGCTCCGTCCGATCCCGACCACCTGCTCGACAACCCGTCGTATCCTTCTCCTCGCGAGCTTTCCGTCATGTCAGGCTCGACGCTGATGCCCGTCTTGTCCTGAATCCTCTGGCCGATTTCCTTCACTTGCTCAAGTTCGGCGCTCAACTCCTCTGCCTTCTGGTTAAGCTCCTGAACGGACTCTTCGGCATTTGCGGCGCCGAACGCGCCGGCTCTTCCCCGCGCACCGATATAGCCGGTCAGCAACAACGCGTTGAGGCACAGAACGACGGCCAAGACCGCCGCCGCCGCGTAAAGAAAATGATACGACACCACAACGTTGTAAAGGGACCTGCCCGCTGCGGGCACGACCACCATGTTGAACCTCTTCAACTTTTCCGAATCTTCCCGCATACTCGGTCTCCTCCTCATGGGAGGCTCAGACTTCGAACCCCTCGTGAATTATGCTCGGAAGCATCGGCAGTTCCATCAGCCTCATGGCAAACGCGTTCGCCGCCACTTCCGAAAGCATGGAAAGACTTTTCTGTATCTTGATAATCCTAAGGTCGGCTATCGTAATCGTGTGTTGCAGATTGATGAATTTCAGCGACTTGCGCTCTATGTGATGAAATATCTCGTGCGCCACGCAGATGTTGGTCAGGTTGGCGAGAAACACGTTGTTGCGCCTGCCGCGCCCCATAAGTTTTTCTCTGCATAAGCGCAGCCTGTTTTCATAGACGGTTATCGTTGGAGGCTGATGAGTGTACGTCGATAGGATGTTGAAAGAGCCTGCGGACGCGCTCCGGCTGATGTCGAACAACACCCTTATTCCCATGCGCCTCGACAGCCGCAACGGGTCCGCGCAGTCCTGCTCCTCGATAAGCTCCTCTGCGCATTCAGCGCCCGCTGACAACGCGCCGTCCAGCAACCCGGCCACGGCGGAGTCCTCAATCCTGTGGAACAATGGATCCGTCCGCAGAATGCCGAGGGCCAGTTCCCTGTCCTCATCGGACCATTCGAGCGGTTTCGCGGTTCTTCTAAGTTTATGCAAGTCCATAATTCAAATCAGCGGCCCATGCCGACCCGCTGGGCTGACTGCAAAAGTTTCCCTTCCGTCATGAAAGACGGCGATATGACCATCTCGACATTCTGAAAATCGCGCAGCGTCTTCGTGCCGCACAGCCCCATGGCGTTCTTTATCGAGCCAAGCAGATTCTGCGAGCCGTCGTCCACAAGAGACGGGCCAAGCAGGATGTTTTTCAGAGGGCCGTGAACGCCCACCCTGACCCGCGTGCCCCTCGGCAGCGCGGCGTGCGACGTCGCCATTCCCCAGTGATACCCGCGCCCCGGAGCCTCTTCGGCTCTGGCGAACGGAGAGCCGATCATCACTGCGTCCGCTCCCGCGGCTATCGCTTTGCAAATATCTCCGCCGACCCTCATGCCGCCGTCTGTGATGACGGCGACGCGCTTGCCGGTCTTCTTCTCAAAATCGTCTCTGGCCGCCGCCGCGTCCGCCGTGGCGGTCATCTGCGGCACGCCTATTCCCAACACTCCCCGGGTCGTGCACGCCGCCCCCGGCCCCACTCCGACCAGTATGCCCGCCACTCCCGCTTCCATCAGGTCCATGCTCACCTGATATGTCACACAGTTGCCCACGATAACCGGCTTCTTGTAACTCTTGCAGAACGATGCGATGTCGAACGACTTCGCGCGGGACGACACGTGTTTGGTGGATGTCACAGTGGACTGCACCACGAAGATGTCCACCCCGGCCTCAGCCGCCAGCGCTCCGAACCTCTCCGCATCCTGCGGAATCGATGAGACCGAGCAAATCACTCCGCCCTTCTTAATCTCTTCCACCCGCTTGCCTACCAGTTCTTCCTTGATAGGCTCTCGGTACGCCTTCTGGATGAACGCCGTCACCTCTTCGGGCGACTTTTGCGCAATCTCGTCCAGCACGCCCGCCGGGTCGTCGAACTTCGTCTGGAGTCCGTGGAGGTTGAGAACCGCCAGCCCGCCCAGCTTCCCCATTTCTATGGCGAACCGCACATCCACTACTCCGTCCATGGCCGACGCCATGAAGGGCGCTTCAAATTTGAATCCGGCTATCTCCACTGACGCATCCGCGTCCTCCGGATCAAGCGTCACATTTGACGGGACGATTGAAACATCGTCAAATCCATAAGCCTGCCTTACTACTCTTTTGCCGCCGATTGTTATTTTTTCCATAGTTCGCAAATATTAACAAAAACACTCCCTCTTGTCAATATATAATATAAATGATATGAGATATTTTAATTTTATAAATATTGATATAAAAATCATTAAAAAAATCAATGTCGATTTCCATTTTTGTTCAGTCCACGGTTATTTGCATGTCCGTTTTGTCTAATATTCATTGCTTTTTATATCTATCCCTAATAAGCATTGGTTATGTTTTGATTCATATTGAGATTCCTAAAAAAAGATCCAATGAAAATAATGACGTATGAAAAAATCAGACGCCCTTTAATCAACTATCTTTCCCATCTGTTCCCGAACAACGATTCTGTTCGGCGGCATCCCTCGCGAAGTTCCTTGCTTCTTCTAACTCCAGTTGAGTTATGATTGAATTCCTCATCCTATTGAACACCGGGTCGATAATGCCGTTCAACCAAACAAAAGCAGAAGATTTTTTTTCAACTCGTTTTTAGCGTATCTGACGCAACCCCGGCAGTCTGGGTGTCCTCGGCGGCCGCGACGGATGTCTATCCCGTACAACCGG
Source organism: bacterium (assembly GCA_029573925.1). Taxonomy (GTDB): domain Bacteria; phylum UBP15; class UBA6099; order UBA6099; family UBA6099; genus UBA6099. Next base: position 520 of record JAKQBV010000624.1, on the reverse strand, counting down.
GCCAGAATTCTCATGCCAAAGACCAGAGGCTCCCTAACAAGCATGAACCACGGGGCGCGTCTGTAGCAAAGCCGCACAAGCCGCCAAGTGCATGTGTTGCATTCAAATTTTTCTTCTATTGAAACGTTTTCTCTTATGCTCAACCGCTCTTCAATCCCATTGACGGATTCGCGAGGAGGCCCGGCAGCGCGCCGCCGCGGGAATATATCTCATACCCAGCCTTCGCTATCATCCCGGCGTTGTCCGTGCATAGCGTCATGGGGGGAGAAAAGAAACCGAACCCTCGCCGAAGGGCTTCTTCTTTGAGTCGTTCGCGAAGGCGTTTGTTGGCGGCGACGCCGCCTCCGAGCCACACGTCCCGCGCGCCTCTGTCTTCGGTGGCTCTGAGCGTTTTCTCAGTCAGCACGTCCGCCACTGCTTCCTGAAACGCGGCGGCGACATCCTCGGCTGTGGCCCCTTCTTCGCCGGGAACGGCAAGCCCGTTCACCCGAATATGGTTAATCACTGCGGTTTTCAGGCC
>JAKQBV010000622.1 GCA_029573925.1 bacterium | reverse complement strand
CGCTTTCAAAGTGTATACTTTTTCATACTGTTATGAATTAGTATACACCTTCTGTCTGTCTTGTCAAGTGACGAAAACGCGTTCCCTCTGGTATTGCCGCGTTCGTCCGGTTTCGTCGATGAACTCGCGCAACGCCGCCTGATTCTCTTTCACCTTCTCGCGCCATACTGCCGCGCCCTGCGTGTCGCCACCGGCCTTCAGGACAGACTCTTGCCGTTTCGCGTTCCTGATCTTAGACTCAAGCGCGCGCTGCTGTTGTGAAAGCTCATAAGCTTTATCGTTCGCCTTTTCATGGTATGGCTTATAGGTTTGCTTCGATACACCTGGAACGAACGGATACAGTATATGGCCGCAGTTGATCCCTTCTATCCCGTCCGGCTCACCGTAGCTTGTTTCACTCAATAGCGGATAGCCTGGCGTTTTCCCATACCTAGAATATATCCTACCCTGGTACGGCGCGCATTTCGGTCGCGCACCCATGTGGCTTGATATTTCAACAAGATCCGTCCCGAGCTGTTCGCCCATTATTTCCATCGTTTCCGAGACTACGCGCCCCTGGTTTGTCCTGACAACCATTCGCGCGTATCCTTCAGGGCTCCATGCCCTTCCGGCCTTATCGTAAAAGACGGTAAGCTTGTCGCGCGGCACATCCTTGACGGCTTCCTTGATAGCCTCATCAAGCGTGCTGACGCCGGTAATCACGCGCATATTCGCCGTATTCACCGCGTTAACGTAGGTTCTTCCGGCGGATTGCGCAAGCGTTGACATTGATTCGTTTAGTCGCTCATCTGTGGTGTTGATCCACGCGAATACTTTTTCCGCAAGCTCCGGCGAGTATTCAAGCTTGTCTTTGTAGTTCTTCGGGAGTCTGCTTTTCAATCGTTCCATGATTCGCCGCGCAGCTCCTTCCATATCCTCGCCAGCGGCGATCTTTATTTCCTTCCGCGCCTTCTTGATCTCGGCTACCACTTCGGCGTTTACCAGCCCGAGCTGAGAAAGCTTCTTTTCCTGCCAGTCGGTTTTATTGCCCCGGACCAGATTCCGCGCCACTATTTCCATCAGGCGTGTTTCCAGTCCGTACATATAATCGGCAAGCGTCATTCAAGCCCCTGGAATGGATTCGAGAGCGTCGGCGTTTCAGCTTTCACGCGCTCGATCTCCTCTGCGACGTCCTCGACTATATCGCGCGGGAAAAGGCTGAGCAGGGCTTCCTGAGAAAGGATTTGCTTCCCGCCCGCGAGCAGCGCGACAACCTGCGCCGTTTCGGTCATGTTGAACGGCAAGTTTCTGGTCGTCTTCACCGTTACACTGTCGGCTTCCTCTTCCTGATTGATTACCGCGTGCCCAGCGATCATGCGCATACGATTGTAAAGGAACGGGAGGAAATACGCCTGAAGGTTTGCAATGAATAACTCAAAGCCGAACAGCTTGTACGCCTGCGCGATCCCTGAGCCAGTCGCGAAGCTGTCGTCGTTTGGATTGAATAGGCAGAGCATTTCATACATGAGCCGTTCGTATCGGTCGAGTGTGTTGTTTATGAAAGTATCGTTTACGTTCTTAGCGAGGTATGCTGCCGCCGTGTTTACGTTATCCCCGAGGCCGTCAAGGATACGCCATTGAGCCACCTTGTCCGCGTCGGTGAGGCCGTTCTCGTCTACAGTGATATTGTCGATCTTGTCCCTGAGCAAGAGAATCGCCTCGGCGAATTTCTCGTGTTCATTACCGACCATCGAAATAATCTTGTCGTACATATCGAGCATTGGGAGAATCGGGTCAAACACGTTTCGTTTATCTCGGTCGATTACCGCTTCCAACACCGGTACCTTGCCGTACAGGTGAGCCCCGGAGTTTTCCTCATCGAGCCGCCAATCGTCGCCGTTCTTTATAAACGTCTGGTATTCCTGATCGTCGTAAAACGTCGCTATCTCGGCGTCGGCTGTTTTCCGTTGCCAAACAAAGCCGGTTAGCCTCGGCTTCAAGCTGTTTGAAAATATCGGATACGCCTGATCGACCGGTATAGGCGCGAACTCGAAGCCGGTTTCCTGATTGTACCAGTGCAGTTCATACGCCGCGCCGTAGGTGAGCGCATCTTCAAGGATCGCCGCCGTCTCCACCTCTTCATCGTTCGCGTCGTAAATATCTTTAAGAAACTGCGCGAACCATTCGCCTTGATACGTGATGTTCCCCGGCTTCGCGAAGTAGCCGATAATGAGCTTGATTGCCCGCCTGATGAACGGGACCGGAATGCGGTTGTCCGGGGCAGGCTTCGGACTGGCCTGAAAGATCCCGGCGTTCATGCCGATTTTATAGGTCTTTGAGTCTGCCACCGAAGCGAGCGGCTCTGCCGATTCTGCAAAATGCTTTTCAGTTCTTCGGATGTCATATTCAACCCCTTCTTAACGTGTATGATATATTATACACCATTCCGCTTGAAAAGTATACGCGCCGCCATGAGTGCGCGGTCTTTCAGCGGCCAGCCGTTCACGGCCTTGAGAAAGCCTTTCACGATGTCAACCTCGCGCGCCTTCAGGTTCTCCACCTGCTCGCGTGCCGCCTTGCGTGCCGTCTTTGAATACTTGTTGCTCATATCGCCTCCTTAGATTCTCATCGCTGCGCGCGGGTTTGTTTTCGCGCTGAGCGTTTGCTTCATGTCGTCCTGCATGGCGTATCTGGTTTGATCCAAAAAATGGTTATCTTTGTCAGGATACCGCGATATTATTTCACCTTGTCGGTTAACTTCAAGCGCATAATTGACAAACTCCCGCGCAGCGTTCGGGCACCCGGCCGGGTCGATGACAATGCGTTCAAGCTCTGAAAGCCATTTGATTCCATGCTCCACGCTTCCAGGCCCCTTTGTCGCGCCCCGGATATTCATTCCGTAGCCTTTCAGCTCATCTATTGATTTCGGCTCCGCGCTGTCGGCTATCGTCAGCGTCCGCCGCTCCTCTTGAGAGAGACGGTCGAACAAAGCGCGGTTCCCGACGCCGATGCCGTACACCTCGCGGAAAATATAGAGCGTTCTCTTTTTTCGGTCGAAGTGCATCCGCCCAAAGGAAACCGGGTCTACCGCGTAGCCGAAGTCGAGGCCCTGCCTGATCTGGTCGAAGCTCGCTATCTGTTGGTCGGTTATCTCCTCAATCTTGACGTTGTTGAACACCTCAAAGCCGGTGCCGATCTCTTCCCCCAGGTACTCATGTCTGTAGGCGGCCTCGTTTGTCTTCCGCAGGTGTTCCGCGTCAGCAAGGAAGCGTTCTCCAAGCCAGTCGGTCGGTACGGTTCTGTAGTCTGAGGAATGTACTACGCGCCCAGCCTTCTTGATCTTCGTTTCAGCGTTCACCCATGCCCGCGCGGACTTCGGCGGGTTGAATGAAAAGAACGCCATTTGCCCGGATCCCTCGCCGCGGAAAAGTGACTGCATGATTGTCCGCAACTCTTCCATGCTTCCGTACTGGTCAACCTCTTCCGCCCAGAAAACCTTTATATACCCGAAGCCGAGGTTGATTGACTTTGCCTTGATAGGATTGTCCACGCCCCGGAAAAGGATCTTTTGCCCGGTGACCTGGTTAACTGCCTGCATCGGCGAGACCATGAACCGCCAAATATGGTCAAGATTCAGTTTGTGCGCCGCCCATTGCATCTGGCCGTAAACTGAGTCCCTCAATTCGTTGTCGTACCTGCGGGAGATAAATGCGTGAGCCTTCGGGTCTTTCTGCAAGGTTAAAAGCGTTTCGATTGAAAGGAAGCTAGACTTTGTTGAACCGCGCCCACCCTTGCACCAAACTTCCTGCGCGCCACCTGATTTGATTTGTTTATGAAGCTCGTGAAAAGATGGCGCGAGTATACTGGAAAGCTTTACCGTGTTATTTGACGTCATCGATGATTGTTACCGAGCCAGAAACGTTTATCTGGCTTCCCTCGGTCGCTTCCCTGATTTCCTTGAGCATGGAAACACTCGCAGCGTCGGTGCGCGCGAGAACGCGGGCGATTACTTCCTGTAAGAGTTTTTCACCTGATAGCTTTTTCATCTCGCCGTCAAACTCGACATTATGTTCAGCCGCGAGAACGTCAGCATAGATTTGAGAGACGCGCTTTCTTTCTGCTATCTTCTCAGCCCTTGCCTTCCCGCCCTTCGATTGTATTTCTCGTTGCACACTCTTA
>JAKQBV010000611.1 GCA_029573925.1 bacterium | reverse complement strand
CATTGCTTGATTCTTGCCTTTGGGCGGATAACAACGCCGCTAGCCAAACCGCTGACGCCACGATGCTTCATGTTTCTTGCCGCCTGAGTTCTGAATAAAACTCTTTTTCAGGGACGACTATCTAGGCGGGTTGCCGCTTTTGAAGGATATGACGACTTTGCGGTTTTTGCCTGTGCCTTCGCTGGTGGTGACGATATTCTTGTAGTTGGCCAGAGCGAGATGGATGATGCGGCGGTCTTGAGGAGGCATGGGCGCGAGGGCTTCGGGTTTGTGGGTTTTAATGACTTTTCTGGCGACGGAGCGGGCCATCTTGTGGACGGATTCCTCGCGGCGTTTCCTGTAGTCGCCGACGTTGATGACGACTTTCTTCTTGTTGCCGAATTTTTTCGTCATGACGACGTTTGTGATGAATTGGAGGGAGTCGAGTGTCTGGCCGAATTTGCCGATTACGACGCCGGCGTCTTTGCCGGTGATGTCGACCGAGATGTCGTTTTGTCCTTCGCACACATCGATGTCGCATTCCACTTCGAGGCATTTGAAGACTTTTTCGAGGAAGTCGCGGACTTGGTCTTCGGGAGTGTCGTCGGAGAAGACGCGGGGGCTGCCGGGGAGGGTGGAGGCGATGCGGTTGGGGTCGGGTTCGATTTCAGGTTCCGGGGCCGTGTTGACAAGGGCGACGCGGAGTTTGATATTGCGGGAGCCGATGAGCCCGAACAGGCCCTCGCGGGGAGTTTCGAGAACCTCGACGAACACGTCGTTTTCGTCCGCGCCGAGTTTTTCCAGCGCTGCCTTTAGGGCTTCTTCTCGCGTGCGGCCTTCCTGAATGACTTCTTTCATGAGGATCACCTGTAGAATATCGATTTCGGCGAGATGCGGACACGTCCGCCTTCGCCGGACTGTTTCAATAGTTCGGTTTAAGACTATCGCTTTTTTCTTTTCTTGCTTTTCTTCGAGCCGCCGCTTTTCTGCGCCGGATAGTTCTTTTTCTGTGAGCCGCCGGACTTTGGTTCCGCCGTTTTCGGGGCGGAGGCGGTTTTTGCCGGACTGGATTTCTTTGAGTCGCCGTCTCCGGATTTTTCCTTCTTAATACTATCCGGCGGAGAGTCGGTTTTTTTGTCGGTTCGGGAGGTCTTGGCTTTTTCGGAAGCTTTCTTGGTGTCCGTCACGTTCTTGGCTGGAGTGCGGGTGACGGCCTGTTGGGCGAACTGAAGGAGGTTGGAGACGCCCCAGTAAAGGAGAACGCCCGTCGGCATGAGGAAGGCGAAATATATGATCATAACGTTCATCATGACCATGGTGGTCTTCTGCGACGAGTCAATGGTCATCATCTTCTGCTGCATGATAGTCGTCACGGCCATGACCGCCACGAGGATGAGCGCGGGAGCGTAGAGATAGGTGTCTTTGAGGAACCCGATGCCGAGAAAGCTGAGGTCAATCATGCCGGGCATTATGGTGTGAAGGTTTGCGAGGAAATCGTTGGAGAGCTTAGTTATCGCCGCTGTGGTGAGGTCAAGGCCGTAGAAAGATTCGTTGACCAGAATGAAGCCGTTTTTTTCCGGCAGGCGCAGAACCTGATAGAGCATAATGAAGATGGGAATTTGAAGGACCATCGGCAGGCAACCGCTGATCGGGTTGAAGCCGATTTCTTTGTACAGAGCCATAAGCTCTTTGTTGAGTTTTTCTTTGTCGTCTTTGTATTTGGCCTGAAGTTCTTTGACGCGGGGCTGCGCCTGTTGCATGGATTTCATGCCGCGCAATCCGCTGATGGTTAAGGGGAGCAGGATAATTCTGATGAGGAATGTCAGAAGAATGATGTCCCAGCCGTAGTTGCGAGTGAACTGGTGGGAGAAGTTCAGGAATTGAAGGAAGAGGTCAGATAAGAGAGACACGTTATATAGCCGCCTTGTCGGGATTTATTTTTTCTTGTTCGATGGACGAGCGCGGAGGAACCGGGTCGTAGCCGCCGCGAGAGAAGGGGTTGCAGCGGGCGAGCCGCCAAGCGGCCATAGCGCAGCCCCGGAAGAAACCGTGTTCGCGGAGCGCGTCCATAGCGTATTCAGAGCATGTGGGAGTATATCTGCATGCCGGAGGAAGCAGGGGAGAAATGCGCTTTTTATATATCTTCAAAACGAAGACAGCGATTCGGGCTAACACTAATTATCCTTGTGAATCCGGTCGAGCAGCGGCCTGATTTCGGCTTTGGCTTTTTCCAGCGCGGCCCGATCGGCGGATTTTTTCAACAAAACAATTAAGTCTCTGCCGTTCATTGCCGGGTGCGGGTTGACTCGGATGTGTTCGGACAGAACCCGTCTGGCGCGGTTGCGCGTTACAGGGCCGCCGAGTCTCACCGGAACGAAAACGGAACATCTGCCTGAAGAAGGCCCCGGACGGTAAATGAGCGTCAGGGTTTCGCCGGAAGCTCTCGCGCCCGAACGGAAAAGGGCGGAAATATCACCGCGACCACTGACAGATTTCCGGGGCGCGCGCCGGTCAGACTGTGAGCCGTTTGCGCCCTTTTTTGCGCCGGGCATTGATAACCCTTCGTCCCGCTTTGGTTTTCATTTTGGCTCTGAAGCCATGCACGCGTTTTCTGCGTCTGTTGTGCGGCTGATACGTCCTTTTCATTGCTATGCTCCTCTTCTCCGCCTTCGTCCGGCCCTGCCATGAACGTTAACACGGACCCGCCGGAGCCGCCGGCGAATCCGCGCGGTGTTTCATAGCTATTTCTTTTTACAGCTCAATCCGCGCTCGCGGATTTCGAATATATTAACACAAGCTTTTTTATTATTCAACCCATAGGGAATCTTGGCAGGGAAGCCGTGGAATCCGGCTTGATCCGGCCCCGGCGGGTGTTTAGTTGTTTTTCGAGGGCGTTTTGACGGGGCCGCCGACGAAATGTTATGCGCGCGCTCTTATCGATTTTTCCAGTTCGCCAAGCGTGCGGGCGAGGGATTCCTCCCCGCGCCGATGCGCGTCTACTCGTTTTGCGGTGTTGCACACCGAGGATGGCCCGACGCCGAACATATCGCCCAGACAATCCAGAGGGGTGTCTGTCATGTTTCTGCATAGGAAAATCGCCGCGTTCCGGGGGTAGTTCGGCTTGGTTTTATTGTCCAAAATCGATTGCTTTTCTACTTTGAAGAACTCGGCGGTCATGTCGATAATCGCTTCAGGGAGGATTTTTACGGGCGGCGTCTGGGCGGCTTGGACGGCTTTTTCTTCGAAATCCACATTTCCCAGAGTTCGCGACTTTTTCAATAAAACTGTCATCGCCTGCATGTTTATTCCCGCCGCCGCCGCCACGTATTCGTTAAATCTTCGCGCTTTTCTGTCGCGGTCTCCGCCGAACCATGAGAGAGCGTCATTGGCGGATACGGACGGGGGTTGGGCCGCGCCGCGCGTGTACGCTTGGTGGCTGCTCCATTGGTATGATTCCGGCGTCCGGGAGAGTTTCAGGTGCGTAGGAAGGTAGTGTATGTAGCGGACGAGTTTAAGAAGGTATCGGTCTTTGTCGATCAGAGAACTGGCGTAGCGGCCTTTGAAAACCTGAGCAGTCTTTTTGCGGCGGGTGTTGGCATAAGCGGTGTAGTGGCTGTTGACGTACTGCATGGCTTTGGTGAGGTTTCCGAGAGGGGTTTCGAGCAGCAATCGGTATCCGTCGTCCAGAAGAACGTAAGCATGCAGAGATAGTGTGTATCTTTTGAGCGCTGCGTCGATGATTTCAAGGAATCGGCGGCGGTCTATATTATCCTGAAAAAGAGGCTGGTCCGGCATGGAGCGGGCAGAAACGAAGTAAAGAGCGCCGGGGAATTCAATTCTCGACGGTCTGGGCATAAGGCTGACCTCCCAAAGATGCGGCCCGATTAAAGGCGGCGAAGCGAAGATAGCCGAGCGCCGCAGTTGTGTCTTGGTTATGCGCCCAAAGGATTCGGAAACGGGCAGTCGGCCCGTCCGCGCGGCTGTCGGCATGTGTTATTGCAGTCAAATCCGCCGGAAGTTCCGGGCGCAGCGTGCCCCGGCGGAATGGTCGATCTGATTGGCTTCGCTCCTTCGGGGTTTCCTGAAGGAGCGGACAGTCAATTATAATAATTATGATTTAAGTGTCAACTGAAATCCGGGACGCCAGAGCGGAATGGGCGGCGGAGACGACGGAGACGATGTCGGGAGAGAAATCGGCTGGGCCGTCTGTCCTGAGAAGGGCGAAGAACTCGATGTTTCCTTTCGGGCCGGGCAGGGGGGAGTGGCAGAGGGCGACGGCGTGAAATCCGAGGGCTTCGGCGCCGGCTATGGTTTCTTTGAGAATCTCGATGTGAGTTTCAGGGCGGCGGACGACGCCTTTGCCGGCGCGCTCGCGGCCCGCCTCGAACTGCGGCTTGACGAGGGCTAGGGCGGCTCCGTTGCTTTTTAGCAATTCCATAACCGCAGGAAGGATTTTTAACAGGGATATGAACGACGCGTCGATGACTGCGAGGTCGAATTTGAAAGGAAAATCCGCCGGGTCAAGGTTGCGGGCGTTGACGCGCTCGATGACGGTCACTCTGGGGTCGTTCCGGAGACTGAGCGCGAGTTGTCCGTATCCGACGTCCACCGCGTGGACGGAGCGAGCGCCTCTTTGCAGAAGGCAGTCTGTGAATCCGCCGGTGGAAGCGCCGATGTCAATGACGTCCAGCCCTGACGGGTCGAGCCGCATGGAGTCGAGCGCTCCTTCGAGCTTGTGTCCGCCCCGGCTGACGTATTTGCGGATCATGCCGCGCAGCCTTATTTCGACGTCCGCCGGGTAGGAAGTTCCGGGTTTGGTCGCCGGGGTGTCGTTCACGAGGGCCTCGCCGGCCATGATGATAGCGCGGGCTTTCTCCCGCGTCGGCGCAAGCCCTCGCTCGACCAGCAATATGTCCAACCTTTTCTTTTCCAAGGCGTCCCCGTGTCCCTGTCTCCGCCGGAGGGCGGAGGCTTGATAATTATAGCCTGAGCGGGGCGCGATATCGCGCGGCTATTCCATATTTCGGCGCGCGGCATTAGATTATCGAAAGAATGCGCGCGCGGAATGCGGCGCGGAGCGGATGTTTTGGGAAGAAGAATAATAGTGATAGGCGGCGGAGCATCCGGGCTGATTGCGGCGGCGCGGGCGGCGGAACTTGGCTCGGACACGCTTATTATCGAGCGAATGGAGCGCCCGGCCCGCAAGCTCGCCATCACCGGCAAAGGCCGTTGCAATTTCACAACAGGCCACGATGTGGCGCACGCGATAGAGGCGTTCGGGGCGAACGGCCGTTTCCTTCACAGCGCTTTCGGCAGGTTCTATTCGGAGGATATCATCGCAATTCTTGAATCGCGGGGAGTGAGGGTGAAGGAGGAGCGCGGCAAGAGATATTTTCCGGAGTCGGACAAGGCGCTGGATGTGGTGGACGCGCTGGCGGGCGCGGCGAAGGACAGCGGGGCTAGGTTGCTATCCGGCTATCGAGTCTCGCGCATCGCCGTCGAAAGCGGTTGTGTCTGGGGCGCGGAAGCCAAAGGCGCGGCGGAGGAGCCGGAGTTGTTCGAGGCAGACGCCGTGATACTGGCCACCGGCGGGATGTCCTATCCGGGCACGGGTTCGACGGGGGACGGATACCGTTTGGCGCGCGCGTTGGGTCACACGATAGTCTCTCCGGTTCCCGCGCTCGCGCCTATTGATCTGGTCGGGGACGCGCATGTCGGATTGTCGCCGCTGTCGCTCAAAAATGTTTCCGCCGCGCTGGAGTCCGGCGGCGAGGTTGTCATAAAGCAATTTGGAGAAATGATGTTCACTCCGTTCGGGGCCACCGGCCTGATAATTCTGGACATGGGCAAAATCGTCGCCGGAAAGAAGGCTGGAGAGCGGATGGAGCTTGTGGTGAATTTCAAGCCCGCGATGTCTCCGGAGCAGGTGAGGGCGAGACTGCTGAGGGAGTTCGAGGCGGCGGGGGCGGGCAGCGTGCGCAAGGCCCTTGAAACGATGCTGCCGAAAAGGGCGGTCCCGGTGGCGCTTCGGCTTGCGGGAGTGGCGCTGGAGCGCAAGGCGTCTCAGGTGACTAAAGAGCAACGCGACGCCATTCAGACGCAACTGACCGGGATGAGGTTCGAGGTGAAAGGCGCGCGCCCGATAGAGGAGGCAATAGTCACCGCCGGAGGAGTGGCGCTGGCGGAGATAAATCCGAGGACGATGGAGTCGCGGATTGTTCGCGGCCTGTTCGTGTGCGGAGAGCTTCTGGACATCGACGGCCCGACGGGCGGATTCAACCTTCAGGCGGCGTTTTCGACAGGCTATCTTGCGGGAGAAAGCGCGGCGGCGGAGTAACCGCCCTGCGTCTATCAACCTTCCATTATTTCCCTTATAATCGCGTCCACTGCCAGCCCGTCTTTGCCTCTGGCGACGAGCCTGTCTTCTTCGTCAGGCAACTCGCCGAGGGCGTCGAGGATAAAGTTGTCTATCTTGTGGTAGTGCGGCAGGTTGTGGGCCGGGCGCGGGTCGAGAGACGGCGGCAGCGAGCGCCGCGTTCCCATCAGCCCGGAATCTGTCTCCACCGTCACTCTGGCGGGCATCCCCGCCTGTTTCTGCGAGTTGGTGTCGTATGACAAGTTCCCTCCGGTCAGGCTGAAGCGCCCCTCGTGGGATTCCCAGAGCGAAAGCGTCCTGCTGCTCATCGTCAGGTAAACCGATGGGCCGGAGTCATATTTAAATAGAGCGACCGCAAGCTCCGGTTTTTCGGCGTCGGGGGACACCGCGCGGGCGTGGCCCTCCACCTTGTCCGGCTCTCCAAACATCCATAGCGCTAAATCTATAAGGTGGCAGAAGACTTCCAGAACGCCGCCGGGTATCCTCGGATCCCGCAGTCTCCAATCGGGGCTGAACTTTTCAGTGGAGAAGCCGAGAAGTTTCGCGAGGCTCAGGCCTTTGTTGACGATAGGCACATTGCCCATAGTGGTCAGTCCGCGCCATCTGAACTCGGCGTAAAAGCAGTCGCCGTACGTCTTGTCAGCGATGAGGTCTCTTGTGCGGATCAGCCCTCGGTCGTACCGCATGTGGAAGCCGACGTGGAGGCGGACGTTGTTGTTTTCGCAGGCGGATATCATGCGGCGGGCGTCGTCGACTGACGCGGAGAACGGTTTCTCGCAAAGCACATGGACGCCTCTGGAGGCGGCCGCTTCGACGAGCGAGGCGTGAGTGAACGTTGGCGTGCAGACGCTGACGGCGTCCAGCGCGGCCTCGTCGAGCATCCTCTCGGCGTCGTCGAACGCGCGGGGAACGCCGTATTTGCGCGCGAGCGCCTTGGCCGCTTCCATGTTCGAGTCGCACACCGCCGCGAACTCGCACCTCGGATTCACTTTGTAATACACCGCGTGCCCCGGCTCAGCGAACCTTCCGCAGCCGATGATCCCGACTTTCAGTTTTCTGTCGCTCATTCACGCCTCCAGTTTTCTTCGATTTCAACCCGCATTGCTTAAAATGCGGGTTGAATCATCTTGAGCTTCCGCAGTTCGGCCCTGATGATTTCTTTCTCCGCCTCTGATACTTCGAACAACGGCGGGCGCATCGCGCAGCAGGAAATCGCGCCGACTTCCGCCAGCGCCGCCTTCATCCTCGCCCGGTAGTCCCGCACCGGAACGGCGAATATCGCCTCTTCGAGGGGCCGTATCCGTTCCCAAATCTCCATTCCTTCCCGGAAGCGGCCCGACATCGCCGCGCGGTGCATCTCTATCTGTTCGCTCACGGCGATGGTTCCGAAACCAATGAGAGCGCCTACCGCGCCCAGAAGGAATGACTCGTATATGAAATTGTCATTGCCGGTCAGCAACGTGGCGCGCGCGCCTGATTTGCGAAGTATTTCCGCAGCGCGCACGAATGTGACGGCGTCGAACGAGGCCTCTTTTATTGCCGCCGCGCAGTCGAGGGACGCGAGCGCGACCAGCGTTTCCTCGGTGAATATCGCGCCGGCCAGCGCGGGCTGCAACTGGAACAACACCAGAGGAAGTCCCGACGCGCGCGCGACGGCTTCGTGATAAGCGACGGGGATCTTCGGCCCAAGCGCGGCCCCTGCAAACACCGGGGGCGGGAACACCACGAGCGCGTCCGCCCCTGACTCGGCGGCGGCGCGCGCCTGCGTCTCCGCCTCTCTTGTGGACCTGCCGCAGATCCCGGCGAGTATCGGCAGCCTGTCTCCGGCCCGTTTCTTCCACGCCCTTATGACAAGCGCCCGCTCGGCGTCGTCCAGATGCGGCCCTTCTCCGGTGTCCATGTTGACCGCCACGCCCTTTAGCCCTTCAAAACCCGCCAGCCAGTCGATGTATCCGGCGAGTTGCTTTTCGTCTATCTCGAAGTCCGGCGTCATCGGCAGAGCCACCGCCGGGATTATTCCTTTGAAGTCGATCATCGTCATTTCCCCCTCTGGATTTTCTTCAGTTCGGCGCGATGCGTTCGGTCGTGAACGACGCAGCCCGCCGGGGCCTTAGCCCTCAACAGCGTCGAACAGTTGTTCTTCCCGCAAGCGGAGCACCATTTGACGCGCGCGGCGTCGCCGCTCAGCAACTTAGCTGCGGTGTCAGGGTCGGCGAAGCTTTGCCGCCCGAACCCTATTATATCGACGTCTCCGGCGATGATGTTTTTGGCGGCCCGCTCGACGCAGCCGGCTTTCAGAGGCGTGTATCCCGCGCCGATGACGGCGAACGCCGGATTGAAAGACTTGACCCATCCGGCCAGCCCGTGATGCTCCGCCAGAGCCGTTTCCATCCCCGGTCGCCCCGCCTGCGGACGGGTTGTTTCAGGATTGTAATAAGGAACTCCCATCGTCTCGCAAACGAATGCCGCTCCTGCCGCTTTCAGCCGCTCCAGAAGAGGCGCGACTCCGTTGAAGTCGAATGCCGTTCCATCCGGCCCGGACGAGCCGATGCCGCCGGGAAATTTTTCCTGAATGGAAATTCGCGAGCCGAATATAAGGCCGTCGTCTCGCGCCGCTTCCGCCCCGGCGCTTATAAGCGCTTCCATGAATCTCAACCTGTTTTCCAGCGAACCGCCGTACTTGTCGTCTCTGTTGTTGGAAGGCCTGAAAAGCTCCGCGGCAAGATAGCCGTGGCAACATTTCAAGTCCGCCGCATCCGCTCCGGCGGAGGCGCAAAGCTTAACAGCTTCGGCGGTGGCTTCCGCAGCTTCGTCCAGTTCTGCGGTGGAGGCGGTCGCGCCCCCTGCGGTCATCTCCCACGTCGGGTCCAGAATCTCCGAGCGGTATGATACCAGCGGTCTCAGAGCGTAGCGGCCACCGTGATTTATCTGATAGATTATGAAAGGCGGCGGGTCGGATGCTGCGCGAATCGCGTCCGACAGCCTTTTGAACGAATCGAGGTTGCTCTTGGAGAGCATGAGTTGTCTGGGCCTGCATCTACCTCGTTCGCAGGACGCCAGAGCTTCAACGTAAACCACGCCCCATCCGCCCGCTGACAGCCTACGGTATCTATCTATAGTTGATTCGGAGGGAGAACCGTCCGGTTCAGAATCGTTCGCCTCCATAGGCAGGGTGGACAAGCGGTTCTTCGCTTGTCTTCCGCCTATATCGGCGGGGCGCGCCAGATATGAAAGATATTCGTTCATCCTTGTGCTTATCGACGCCTGTTCAGCTTCCATCGCGCCGACGATATATTATAGTTGCGGAAACCCCGATCATGTCAAAAACTTCGCACAGAAGAGATAGTATAGGCAGATGGCAGAAAGCGCGCGGAAACTACCGCAAAGGCTTGTTATGATGAGAGTAGCTAGGGCCGGATTTGAACCGGCGACGCCACGGGTATGAGCCGTGTGCTCTGACCAGCTGAGCTACCTAGCCGTGTTTTGCGGGCCGGAGAATAGGCCCTGAGTTTCAATCGACGCCGAGAGACAACTGCGCTCCGCGCGCCGCGCAAAAAAAATCGGGGCGGGACGCATCCGGCCCCTTTCGGCCAAATTATATTGCCGTTCGAGTTGTTAGTCAACCGCGTCGGGAGTCCTTTCGGCGGAAAATATCTTTCCGTCTCTGATGACGACTTTATTTTGGGCGGCGTTGCCGACTTCGGGGTCGTGGGTGACGATGACGAGTGTCTGCGCCGACTGTCTGTTGAGTTCGGCCAGAAGGGACATAACGGAGGCCGCGGAGGCGGAGTCCAAGTTGCCTGTCGGCTCGTCGGCGAGGATGACTGAAGGCCGGTTGGCCATCGCTCTGGCGATGCCGACGCGCTGCTGTTCGCCCGCGCTCAACTGGGAAGGTTTGTGTCCCGCGCGGTTGGACAGCCCGACCGAGTCGAGGAGTTCGAGAGCGCGCCGGGTTCGTTCCGCGCCAGACACGCCCGCCATCTCCATCGGAAGCTCGACGTTTTCGAGCGCGGTCAGAATCGGGATGAGGTTCACCCTCTGGAACACGAATCCGATCCGCAAAAGCCGAGTCCTGTCCAGTTCAGCGTCCGACATCCGGGACACCGGGTTGCCGTCGATGAAGATGTCTCCGCCCGACGGCCTGTCCACGCAGCCGAGCAGGTTGAGCAGGGTGGTCTTCCCGGAGCCTGAAGGGCCCATTAGGGACACGAAGCCGCCGCGCGGCACGGCCAAGCTTGCGCCGTCCACAGCGCGCACTTCCATCTCGCCCATCTTATATGTCTTTGTTACGGATCTTGCTTCCAGCGCGTATTCCATGCGAAACCGCCGCCTCCGGAGCTATTATACTCCATGCGGTCGGCGGTTTCACAACGTTGGCTCAACTTCCGCTGTAGCGGCGCGTTCCTTCCGTCAGCCGAATGACCGGCTAAGTCCGGGCGCCTCGTTTACGGCGTCCTCGGTTTTTTTGAAAACCTTCAACCTTTCGAGAAGGAACAGCCTGCGGAAGATTTCTTTTATCTGCGGTTGCAACTCTGAGATGAAGAGGCCTTCGCGGCTGAGGCGTTCGTTGAGTTGGACGATGAACCCGGCCCCCTTGCTGTCCACGAACTCCACTTCCGATATATCGAGCACCACAGGCATTCTGTTCAACTCGGGCAGCCCGTCCAGATAGTTTTTCAACGCCCCGACGGTGTCGAACGCGAGTTCTCCCTTGAGGCTCACCACGTGAGTCGTCTGCGTGGTTTTGATTTTTACGCTGAGCGCCATTTCGTCCACCTCCTGCGACCATCTCCGGCAGTTTTCTCCGCCGCAATCGCCTTCACCCTTATATATACCCGCGTTCGGCTGCTTTAACGGACTTTAGCGAAAGGACTTTAATCACAAGGACGCAATGGGACGCGTTGCGCGACATTGCGCGAAAGAAAGCGCCCCCCGTCTCGCGTTTTGCCGCGCGGTTTTACCGCTATATCGGATTCTTCAAGGAAATATGGAAAAGACTGTTCGGATGCGCTGTGCGCGGTCTTCAGTTCGGGGCAAGAACGGTGAAGCCTTGCCAGAACTCCGGCAACTCGTCGTGGGAAGTTTTCATCAGGCGGCCGGATTTGAGCACATAGCGGACGCGGCGCAGAGCCGAGAGGTCTTCCAGCGGGTTGCCCTCGAACACCGCGAGGTGGGCGGTTTTTCCGGGGGCTGCTTCTCCGAGGTCGGGCCGGCCGATGAAAGCGGCTGCTTCGTTCGTCGCCGCTCGGATCGCCTGCGCGTTCGTCATCCCGATGGATGTCAGACGCAGTATCTCATCAGCAAGTTCGCCGGGATACGCCACGACCGCTCCGCAGTCGGTTCCCGCATACAGCTTCACTCCGGCCTCGAACAGTTTGCGGGTGTTGCGGTATTCGATTTCATAGCAGTATCTGTTGGCGCGCGTGTAACCGAAGGAGCCGTCGTAGCTTTCGCCTTGAAACTTTGTCCACGTGGAGCACACCCAAAGAAGGTGTTCGAGCGCTTGAGGCTCGAAGTATTCCTTTGCGCGTTCGCTGCGCAGGAATCCAAGCTTCTCTTCAAAACGGCCTTGGCTGTCGTTGATGGTCAGTGTCGGGATTACCGACGCGCCGTGATTTTTTAGGGCCATTATCTCGTCGTCCAACAGGTTGCGGTCATAAACTCCGTGTTCAAGGGCATCGATCTTGAAATCGACCAGATGCAGCATGTCTTCCGACCAGTTGTGATGGACGCGCACTTTCAGGCCCAGAGCGTGAGCGGCGTCGCAAACGCCCGCTAGAACTTCGTCCGAGATGGCGGGCAGGGAGCGCCCGTCGACGAGTTGTCTGGAAAGTCTCGTGTATCCGACTTTTATCACAGTCGCGCCTAGGCCGTGAAGATAGTTCACAAGTTTGGCGGCTTCGTCCGGTGACTGCGGCTGATATTTCGGCTGGCCCACAAGCGCCCCGACGGCTTTCGGCACAGGATTTATCGCTTCCGGGTAACCGCCTTGACAACTGAAGATTCCGCCGGACATCATCACGTCCGGGCCGTTCACCTTGCCCGCCGTGATTTTCTTGCGTTGCCGCCGCAGCACTTTTATCGGGGACAGCATGTCCACCACGCAGACAATTCCCGCAGCGAGCGTGTTCTCGCAGTTGCGGTCCATCTGCTTGAAAGTCCACATCCCCGGCACGCCCTTCTGCTCTGTCAGGTACGGGCTGAGTATGTGCACGTGAGTGTCGATGAGGCCCGGAGAAAGAGTTAGTCCGCCGAGGTCGAACACATCCGCGTCCGCAGGGGGCGCGGACGGCGCGTCGATATCGACCACCTTCCCGCCGTCAATCAGCACGTTGGACGCGTCAAGCAGTTTCCCGCCTGCTACATCCAAAGTCCTCGCGTTCCTCAGAAGCATCTTTCCGCTTGTGAAATCCACATTGGTCAGCATGGCGGTTCCCCCGCGAGAATTATAATGAGCCGGCGGCGGAGATTCAATGTGAAAAAATTCACCAGCCTCCGGCGCGCATAAATCTTAATCCAAAATCTGCGAATCAGAATTATCGGGAAGAGCGTGGGCGGAGGGACGATTCGGGCAGTAGCTCTGCGGCTTTGTAAAGGATGTCGTCTGTAAATCCTAGCGCGCGCTTCAGTTCGACATCCTTGTCGAAGATGTTCCGCCGCATGGAGAGTCCGAGCGCGCGGCGTACGCCGACGGCGCGGACAAATAGCGCGGGTATCGGCGGCGCGGGATAGTCAGTTGCCTGCAAACAACGATCCGCGAACCCTTCGCGGGCAAGCATTGCGGGGATATATTTGAATCTTGTGATTCCAGTGACCGCTCCGAGGTCTCCCCACAGGTTGGGATACTCGTCGAGCATGGCCAGATAGTCGTCAAAATATTCGATGGGATGTCCGATTCCAGATGTGCCGGCGTGGGCGGCGATGACCGTCACGCCTTCGTCTAGCGCGACGCGCAGCAGTTTGGGGTCGCCGTACGCGTGGTTCAGCGTTTTTACGCAGTGTTCGTATCCCGTGTGAGAGAGCAGGGGGAGCTTCAGTTTCGCCATCTTGCGGTAGAAAGGGATGAAAGAAGGCTCTGCGGGATTGATGTCCTGAGAGTTCGCCACCCATTTAATGAGGGCGGCCCCGTTTGCGGCCACCCGGTCCAGTTCGTCAAGAGCGTCCGCCCTAGCCGGATTCACGGAAGCGCCGAAGATGAATTCGGGATGCCTCTCGCAGAGCTTCAGGCAGTATTCGTTGGGGATGTATGCCGATGTGCGCGCCGAGTCGAGCGCGCCGGAAGAGTCGTAAACCCCGTCGAACGCCAAGACAACTGCTCGGTCGGTTGTTTTTGATTCGCGGATTTCCCGCGCCAGCCGTTCGGCGTACGTCTTGTCGAAAGCTTCATCGTCTCCCCGCCAGCCGTATTTGACTCCGAGGGACAGAGACATCAGGCTGCGCCGCATCTTCGCGCACACCCGCGCCCCGTTGGCCTCCGCCACCGCCAGAATATGAACATGAACGTCTATCGATTCCCTGCCGCCGTTTTTCATGCGGATATTATACCGACCCCGCGCCGATTGGAAACAATAATTCCGAATCATATTCACGGTTCGGGGGGAATAAGAGAGGCAATCTTTAATGTCGGGCGCGGAAAGCGGCGTCAGACGAGGTATTTGCGATCGAGGCTGCGCAGAGTTATGGCTTCAGCGACATCTTCGACGCGAATGTCGTCGCGGCCCGCGAGGTCGGCTATGGTTCTGGACAGTTTTTTCACCCTGTCGTAAGCGCGGGCGGTGTAGCCTAGTTTGCGGATAGCGCTTTTAAGCAACTCCTCGGCCTCGGCGGGCAGGGCGCAGTATTTTCGCGTCATGCGGGCGTTCAGGTCTGCGTTCGAGAATATCTT
>JAKQBV010000590.1 GCA_029573925.1 bacterium | reverse complement strand
AAGTCTTTCAAGGATTCCCCGTGTGTTTTTTTGATGTATGATTCGAAAGGAGGAAACCTTTCAAGGACTTCACGCTCGACGCTTTTGTCCGTTGTTGAAAATGAGAACAATGGAAAGACTTCCCCGACGTTCCAAAGCAAGGCGGGCGAATAAAACAACATGTCTTCCTTGTTGTGCGGAAGGCCCATTCTGACCTGAGTCATGGTCATGTCGTTGATTTCGGTCGTCCCGGCATATCCTCCTGCTTTAAGCTCGAATCTGGGGCTGAAATCAAAAGGGGCGTCGAGATGGAATGGTCGTGACTGAATTGCCCTGATGTCTCCGTGAACGAACAAGTCGCTTTCAGGCGGAGCGACTACGCCCGCAGTGGTCTGAGTCCCCATCCAGAGGGTTCCGTCCGGCTCTGCGTATGTGGCGACTACTTCGGCGATGTATTCACCCGGAGCGTCGAATTTCATCGGTTCGAAGTCGCCGTTAGGAAAGTAATATCCGAACTTGTTGGCTTTTCCTTCGTGCGTCCAGAATTTCACATCGTCTTTTGACGAGTTCCTGTACAGAGCAGCCGAGAATTTCATGTCCGCAGGGACTCCGGGATGAACTGTGACTCTAGGCGAGTACATACCGCCAACGACATAAGGCATTCCCGGTTTGGCGCTTGTGCTCATGCTCAGCGGATTTGCCACCCATACGTCGTATGTGCCTCCGCCGAAATATTTTATTCCGTTCACATCCTCGATTTCGCCTCTCATTTCGACAATATGATGTCCATATTCATCGAAGGTGAAATTAAACCGGTCGTCTCCTGTCGTGGCGCCATAGTCGGACGCCTCTTTGAACGGGACTTTCCCCGTGCTTCTTTCCGCGCCGGAAGGAGCGCGCACGGCGACCTCCAGATAGCCTGTCGAATAGTCGAGTTTCACCGGGTCGAGCTGTATGTGCGATAGCACCGTGTCCAAATATCCGTAAAAAGTCGTTTTCTCGAACAATTCCTGTTTTTGGTTCTGCGTCGGGAAATCAGGCTCTATTCTATAGACTGATTTTCCTCCCATGCGGTCCTTCATGGGAATTATGACTTTGTCGTATCTGAGTCCGGAGTAGTTTATTGCGAAGTGACCTTTATCCTCGTTTGCAAGAATGCCTCTCGGACCTCGCGTTACGACATGTCCGAAAAGAGTCCACGGCATACGAGGCGCGGCCGGGTCTCCCACTTTGAAGACTGGAGAATGATGCATTCTAATCTTTGTTTTTTCGGTCGCGTTTGCCGTCAGAAATTCTTTTCTTGATTTCCATTCGTTCAACATTATCGAGCCTAGATAAGGCACAAGCTCCAACTTCACGGGTTGCCCTTTAATCTTGGCCCCGAACTCGAGCGCCATCCTATAATGCCCGTCTCTCAATTCTTCAGGAACTTTCGACTCCGCTTCGAACACCAGCCTGTTTCCCTTCAATATTTCTGAGGGCCGCCCTTTGACCACAATCTCCCATGGCGTTGAAAAGTGATTCTTCTTATATTTTGCCGGGAGGTTTTCCTGCAATGTCTCAATCGGAAGTCCAGATGGCGTTAACAGACACGACATCTGGATATTCGTGAACTGACGGAACCGACCGTCCTCGTTGTAAAGAGGGGAGACGACCGCTATCATGTAAATCTCTTCTGATCGGCTTTTTTTGATTATCCTCTTGATGTCTTTATCCACGAGTTTGATATTCGCTGTTAATTTGACAGTATCTCCTCGTTTCAGCGCCGGCCCGCTCATCGAAACATTCCC
>JAKQBV010000576.1 GCA_029573925.1 bacterium | reverse complement strand
CGGCACTCCCCTCTTTTCTTGCGCCGAACTGCGCGAAATCTACGACGCCGTCGGCAACGGCCGCTTCGACCGCCTGCTTCCCCCGCATGCCGTCTTCCGCGACATGTTCGCCCCGCCCCCGCCGCCCGAATCCGTCCGCATGGTCCGCGGCCAATGGCGCGGCACCTCGACCGATCCACGCACCGGCGACCCCGTCGAAGTCCGCATTCCGGGCGCCTTCTGCGACTGGACCCCCGACTCCTCCCAGCCCCCCTGGACCGACGTCACCTACCTGCGCCTCTACGACCACCCCGATTTCGACTACATCGCCTACAACGACGGCAGCGTCAAGGAATCGCATTACTGGTTTCACACGGACATGGCAAGCCACACGGTGTTCTTCAACCTCAATAACGCGCGGAATGAAATCCTCAAAATAACTCCGGACGGGATCGAGACCATCATCAACGGCGTGAACAGCGACGACATCGTTTTTCATCGCTCTCCGACGATGCGACCGATAGATTTCATTCCGGACGTAAACATCGCGAACGCGGAACAATTAATGAAGGAACTCATTTATGACAATCTGACGTGTCCGGCGGAAGAGCGTGTCCTCATCATCACGTGGATATCCTGTTTTCTCCTGCTCGAATTCGCTGGCACGAGACCGCTTCTGCGGTTCGAGGGCGCCACGCATTCCGGCAAATCCACGGCCAGCAAACTCATCTCGGCGCTGGTATTCGGCGATCAGAACCTTGAGAATCCCACCGTCGCAGCCAATTACACGGAGGGCGCGAAACAGCCGCTCATCATCATCGACAACATCAAGATCAAGAACGCCACGGATGAACTCATACAATTCCTGCTGACGGCGGTCACGGGCATCGTGCGCACCAAGCGCAAACAGGGCACGGATTCGGACACCGTGCGCGAGTCGGTCCGGTGTCTCATCAACACGTCGGGCGTGGAGCCGCTGGCGGGCCTTTCGGAACTCACCACCCGCACGCTGCTCGTGGAATTCGACATTGCGCTCTCCACTCAAGGTTATTTCCTCGAAGCGGCAACCCTGCAGAAAATTCTGGACAACAGAAACCTCATCCTCTCCGCGATATTCAGAAAGACCCGTATGATTCTCGGTCTGCTCCGCGACGGCGGCCACGCCAGGATAATGAAATTGTTCGCGGACGAGTTCGGCCAGCATCCCAAGCGGCGATGCAATGATTTCCTCTCGCTCATGTACCTGATGCTGCTTGTCGGGATGGACGGCGCGGAGATGAAAGAATATATGGATACCGCGCATCCGGTATTTAAATCCATTCTTGGCAATCAGCAGGCGCTTTCGGAGATTCAGGAGATGGAATCCAACTCGATCATCATGTTCATACTGCTCATCATGAAGGAACGCCTGCTGGCCGTTGCCGCCGACGAGGACGGAAGCGCGCGAGGCAACGTTGAGAATTTCAACCGCACTTACGGACTGAGATTCACGGACACATGCATCATCTCGGACGCCAAGGCCAGCGATCTTTATTCGGCATTTAACGCGCTCGCCCGGAACAAGGGAATGAAACCACCGTACTCGAGCGCGGCGCAGCTTTCAAAACGGCTCAGAAACGATATGCGGATTATTGAAAAGGCCGGACTCAGGATAGAACAGAACATAAACAGGGAGCGGTTTTCTCTTTTTACGATTACCGCGCCGCCGGCATTGATTTCATGTGTCGGCAAAACGGAACCTCGCTTTGAATTCGAGGATTGACGGCCCGGAGCGCGGAAGTTGCAGAAGTTGCGCAGAAGTTGAAATTTCCGAACTTCTGCGTAGAAAAAGGGCTTGAACAAAGGAATAAATATGAAAATGCAGAAGTTGCAGAAGTTAAAAAGAAATACGTCTATTAATAGTCACTTTTCTTTCTCACATATATTCATCATCAATGAAAAAAGAGAGAAAAAAAGTAATTCCATAAGGGGGGTGCTTTTTTCGTTTCATCTTCTGCAACTTCTGCAAAATGACAAATATCCCTTTTGCAATCGCATTTTATGCCGCAGAAGTTGGGCGCAGAAGTTGAAATCAGCGCAGAAGTTCAACTTCTGCATGGAGGTCCGCCATGAGTTATCTTGATCTG
>JAKQBV010000569.1 GCA_029573925.1 bacterium | reverse complement strand
AAAGATAGTGGTTCTCATCGGCGACGGAATGGCTGACTTGCCTATAGACGCGCTCGGCGGGGCAACTCCGCTTGAAGCCGTCGAGACTCCGAACATGGACGCGCTCGCTCGCGCCGGCGCGGTCGGGCTGTCCCGCAACGTGCCGCCCGGCATGGAACCGGGCAGCGATGTCGCCATTATGTCCATCATGGGCTACGACCCCGGAGAATGTTACACCGGGCGCGGCCCCATCGAAGCCGCCAGCATCGGGGCGCGCATCCCGGACGGATTCGCCGCTTTCAGGTGCAACCTGATAACGATAGACGGCGAAACTCTCCACGACTACAGCGGCGGCCACATCTCGACTGAGGAATCCGGCGAGCTGATTTCCGCTCTGAAATCCGAACTCGATTCACCCGACGCGGAATTCATTCACGGCGTCAGCTTCCGCAACCTACTGATGGCGCGCGGAGATTTTTCGAAGTTGCGATCCCACGCGCCTCACGACCACCTCGGAGAGCGCTGGGCGGACTGGTTGCCGTCAGGCCCCGGCGCGGACGCTCTGCTTGCACTGATGGAAAAATCCCGCGCTGTCCTTGAAGACAACGAAATTAACAAAGCGCGCAAGGCCGCAGGCAAACAGCCGGCAAACATGATATGGCCTTGGAGCGGCGGCGGCGCTCCTTCCGGCGATCCTTATTCCAAAAAGTTCGGCCTCTCCGGCGCGGTCATTTCCGCTGTTGACCTTGTTCAGGGGCTTGGCGTCATCGCCGGCCTCGAAATACTGAAAATTCCCGGCGCCACAGGAATGGTTGACACCAACTATGAAGGAAAAACGGAAGCCGCTCTCGAAGCGCTAGAACGCCTCGACTTCGTTCTCGTCCACGTAGAAGGAATCGACGAGGCGGCGCACATGGCCGACCTCGAAATGAAGATGGAAGGCATCCGTAGATTCGACAGGCTAGTGGTCGGCCCTATCGCCGAACGCGCGAAGGAGCGCGGCGATTGCGCCCTGCTCGTCCTGCCGGACCACCCGACTCCGATAAGCATCCGCACACACACGTCCGACCCGGTTCCATTCATTGCCTTCGGTCCCGGCATAGCTCCCTGCGGAGCCGCCGCGTTCTCCGAAAAGACCGCCTCCGCCTCCGGCCTCCGCGTCCCCGGCGGACACAAACTCCTCGAACTCCTCATTTCAGGCTCCATCGCCCGATAGTTGTCATTCAGCAATTGAGGAAGGCTTTTCGCGCTCCGGCGAGGAAGCACGGACGGCGCGGCGAGACGAATAGTATGCCGCCGCCGCCGCGGCAAGGGTGTTCATAATAAAGTCGCGCGCCTGCATATTTCGCCCCGGCACAAACAATTGATGTATTTCGTCCGTTACGCCGTAAAGAGCCGTGAATACGAAAGCGGCCAAGGCGGCGCGCCGACTGAGCCATGCCGCTTTTTCGCCTTTGAACGTATTCCATGCGACAAGTCCGAGTCCGAAGTAAATAATGAAGTGCGCGAATATGCCGGGATCTGGCATCCACAACGGATAATGTCTTTCTATTTCAGGGTAACCGTGCCGCGAGGAAAGAGCGAATATGGCGCAACAATAAAGAAACAGGGCGGCGCGGCGCGCGCGCTGCGTCTTCATGGCTTGCTCTCTGCTCCGGGATATTTGACCATCCGCACGCCCGCTTCCTCAAGCATCTCGATGGACAACTGATCCGGATAGTCTCCCTCGAACACGACTTTCAGTATGCCGGCGTTGATTATCATTTTCGCGCATGTGATGCACGGTTTGTTCGTGCAGTACATAGTTGAGCCGTTTATGGAGAACCCATATTGCGAGGCTTGTATGATGGCGTTCTGCTCGGCGTGAAGGCCACGGCACACTTCTTGCCTTTCGCCGGAAGGGATGTTCATCGAGTTGCGCAGGCAGCCGCGCGTCTCGCAATGTTCCAACCCGGAGGGCGCTCCGTTGTATCCCGTCGCCAGCATTCTTTTATCCTTGACGATAATCGCGCCGACGCTGCGCCGGACGCAAGTCGAGCGGGTGGCGACGTCGTGCGTGATTTTCATAAAATAGTCGTCCCATGACGGACGTTCGATTGCGCTCACGGAAATTCTCCTTTATTCTGGCCGCTCCCGCGCGGCTTATGTCTATCTATTTTATACTCCGGACTTCATTTATAAAACCCCGCGCGGCGCAGCTCTCGCAACGCCAGCCCGTGCCTGATGTCGGTTTCCGAAACGCGCATCGCCCTGACTTCGAGAGTTTCCATTGCGGCGCACACAAGCTCCGCGCCCGCGTGAATGACGTCCGCGCGCATCGGCTCCATCCCCGGAACCGCCCTCCTGCCCGCAAGATCAAGCGAGAACAACCTGTCCGTCTGGAGTCGCGCGCCCTCTGCGGTCAAGTCATGGCCGTGAACTTTCGCCGCGTCGTATTTCTTTAGTCCGAGGTCCATCATCGCGAGAGTGGTGACGCATCCGGCGACTCCCGCGCAGACCGCGTCAGGGTCGCTTATCGGCAATACTCTTGCCTCTATTTCCGCCGTGACGCGCCTGTGTATCGACTCTCGTTCCAACGGTGTCGCCGGGTCGGACGCGATATGCCGCTCTTTTAGAGATACCGCGCCGATATCAAGGCTGACTCCCGCCGAGCGCTCGCATCCCGCCCCGAAGGTGAACTCCGTGCTTCCCCCGCCGACGTCGATCACGAGCAACCGCGAAGGAGGAACGTCAAAGCCGGCCGCCACTCCCGCGAACGAGAGCGCGCCCTCTTCTTCTCCGGATATCGCCTTGATGGAAATCCCGGCGTCGAGAGCGCGGCTGATGAAATCCCCGGAGTTGGCCGCCGAACGCAGGGCTGCCGTGCCGACCGCCGCCACGACTTCAGCGCGCTCAGCGTCGCACTCGCTTTTAAATATCGCAAGCGCGTCCAGCGTTCGCGACATCGCGCTCTCCGAGAGCGCGCCCGAAGCCGACAGCCCCTCGCCGAGCCGCGTGATGAAGTTGAACTCCGCAAATGGCGAGGGCAACCGCGCGTCGTGGGCGGCCGCTTCAAAAAGCGCGAGCCGGGAAGTATGCGTTCCGATGTCAATGACGCCTATTCTCATTTTATGTTTTGCCTGCCGTCCCGGATAAGGTTGATATAGTGTTGAACGCTGGCGGCGCGTATAATATAATTGATTGCCCGGCAAAAAGAAAAGCGGAGCGAGGAAGCGGAGCCGCGTGGAAAAGCGGCGCAGACAAAGCCGATAAGAGGCGGAGAAGAGGAACGGACCGTGCTAGACGGGGTGTTAGCGGTACCCTGTAGCCCGCAACCCGCTATAGCGGGGTTGAATCCCGGGTCGAGGCGCGAGATCGGCCGTCCATCGCTGTAGATGAGCGCGAGGCCGCGTGCAGAACTCATCATGCCGAGCGTGGCGATGAACGGGGCGATCGCGAAGGTCGAAATGAGCCATCCATTGACGAAGCCGGCCGCCAGGCCCACCCCGAGGCCGGCGAGGATCGGCACGATGATGGCAAACGCCATGTTGGGGTACTTGGCGTTGTCCGCCGGAATCTGGGCGAAGCTGGTGGCGACCACCGCGCTGAGAGCCAGGATGGAGCCCACTGACAGGTCGATACCCAGGGTGATGATGACGAAGGTCATCCCGATGGCGATGATGCCGATCGCAGCGACCTGGGTGACGACGTTGAGCAAGTTCTGCGGCTGCATGAACTTGCCCCCCGTCACCGCTGCGAGGATGACGACGAAGATGACGAGTATTCCGACGATGGCGTATTGCTTGACGAAGGCGCGGGTGTCGAAGGCGGCCTTGCCGCCGGTTGGCGTGGCTGTGGTGCTCATGTCGATCCTCTCAGGCTGCGTCGGCGGGGCCAGTGGCTTCCGCGGGTCCGGTGGCGAGCTGCATGATCCGCTCTTGGGTGGCGTCGGCGCGGTCGACGATGCCGCTCACCCGACCCTCGTGCATGACAACCACTCGGTCGCTCATGCCCAGCACCTCGGGCATCTCTGAAGAGACCATGATGATGGCCTTGCCGGCCTTGGCCAGCTGTGACATCAGGCGGTGGATCTCGGACTTGGCGCCGACATCGATGCCTCGAGTGGGCTCGTCGATCATCAGGATCTCGGGGAGGTTGAGCAGCCAGCGCGAGATAAGTACCTTCTGCTGGTTGCCGCCCGAGAGGTTCTGAATGTGTTGGTTGAGTGAGGGGGTCTTCAGTGCCAGTGCCTTGCGCTGATCCTGGCAGGCGTCTTCGATCCGACCCTTCTGC
>JAKQBV010000631.1 GCA_029573925.1 bacterium | reverse complement strand
ATGAACTCGATATCGGGGTTGCCGAGGCGCACCAACTTCAATCACGGATGAGAAGCGAGTTGACGGATAGCAAAATCGGGAGGCGTCCGGCAAACGCCAAAAGAAAGGCGGGGCGAGACGATGAACGGAGACACGGTTTTGATAGTGAAGCGAAGAGGGGAGACGGCGGAGGACTCCGGGGACGGACTGAAGTTTGTGTTGAGCGGGAGAGGGGCTGAAGCGGAGCCTGAGCCGGTTGTATGGGTGGACGGAGCGAAGGCGGACGCGGGGGAGTATGTGTTTGATCCCGGAGACGATGAGACGGAGGCGAGCGTGACGTTTTACGAATCGAGGGCTGGGCGGGAGGTGAAGTGCGACTATGCGTGGAGGCTGGAATGCGGCTGCCGCAACGAATTGTCGGTGTACGAGGTCGAGCGGGAGCTGAACGTCAAGGCGGCGAAGGACGCGAACGGCAGAACGATAGTGACGGAAAGCTCCGAGAAGACGACGGGCTGGCGCGGGCTGATTGTGTGGGAATACGCAGAACAGGCGTTCTGGGACGAGATAAGGCGGATTGCTGAGACGGTCGGGACGACTTTCGATCTGAAAAGGGCGTCGCTCGCGGCTCCGCTGAACAGTTTGGAGCGGCTGTATCCGGCGAGTTATCCAGCGTTCAAAGAGATACCCGGAATGCCGGGGTTCACCCGGATAGCGATGAGCGTGATACAGCTTGAAGCGTAAAAAAAGCGTTGATAGAGGCTGTTTTGCGTTTCGGAAAAGCGCAACGGCGGAGGCGGGATTATGGATTACAGGGATGTCGCGTTGACGGAAGAACAGATGGCGGAGTTGAAAAAAGGTTGGCGCAAGACGGCGTGGCGCATTAAGGTTCTCAAGCCGGGCGGGGCAAAGGCTCTGCCTGCCGCGCAGGAGGCGACGCAAGTTGTGAAAGTCGATCCCGATGTGGCGGGAGCGCAACATCATCCGTATCATACTGTCAGCGGCAAATATAAGAAAATCATTCATGATGAAAAACGCAACAGGACTTTTCTGCTGCACGACGAGCGGCTTGATTCCGAGAGCAACGCAATAGTCTCAATAATAAATCACGATGAAGAACCGGGAAGCGGGGACTATATCGATGTGGTGAACGCCGGGACGTGCGGAGGTTGGCCGGGGCTTTTCGGCGAATCGGATTTTCCGTATGACATGGCGTTCAACCCGGACAAGAATCAGCTTGCCATAGCGGCAGGGGGCGCGGGGACGGCGGGCGTGAGCGGAACAGGCGTCGCGCCGTGTCTTATAATCATAGATTGCGCGAAAGAGAAAAACGAGCTTTTTACCGGGCAATGCAACCGACTGTCCCCTAACGATAACTATCTCGAATGCGAAGCGTTTTATGCGCCGCGCGACATAATCGGGACAACTTCGGCGTGCTGTATAAAATTCGTCAGATACTATCGCGGGCGGTGGTGGGTTTGGGCGCATGGCGCGGGTTTGTTGGGCGACGGCGACCCGGTGTTTAGACAACTCGGATATTTCACACAGGCCGGGGAATATAGCTTTGTGATGCAACACGGATGGATACCCACGCCGACACAGACGAATCATTCCGGGGAACTTTTCGACTCAAGCGTTACCGTGTTGAATCAGCCGAA
>JAKQBV010000542.1 GCA_029573925.1 bacterium | reverse complement strand
TGGCAGACGACGAACCCGACGTAAATATCATCTCCGCGGCGCAGACGTCAACGGACGGCTCCGGAGTCGTGACGGTAACATACAATGTTTCTGATCCGCAGAACGACACCGTTTCGCTTCTCGCGTTGTTCTCGGTGGACGGAGGATCGACATGGAGGCAGGCGCATATACAGTCGTCGTCGGCAGGCGTTGTAAATAATGCCGGAGTCAATTCAGGAACATCTACCGGACAAATAACGGGGATAACGACGCCGAGGACGGGAGCCACGCTGACTTGGCACACGCAAAACGCGAATAACGAGGGCGGAGCGTATCTCGGAGAAAGCTCGAACGTGTATGTCAAATTGACGCCCAACGACGGGGTCAACGCGGGAGCGACGAGATACTCGACGTTCTTTACGGTGGACAATGTCGCCCCGACGGGCGTAGGCTTGCAATATCCTGAACAATCCGGGACCAATATAAGTGTGAACGCGACGCTTACGGCGCAGCCGCCGAGCGATATAAGCACGGTTCAGTATAAATTCCAAGTGGATTCCGCTCCGTCGGATTGGTTGGCGCCCGGACTTCAGGAAAGCGGATGGGAGCCGTCAAACTCTTGGGCGGTCTCGTCTCAATTGAATTATGCGGCGGATTATGACTACAGGGTGAGAGCGAAGGATCAGTACGGGAACGAGGGCGCATGGGTCGCCGTGCCGTGGAGATTCACCACAACGCCGCCTCCGGACTCTTCGGCATGGCCGTTCGACACGCCGGGCGATTACTCCTATAACTCCGCGCAGATATCCGTGGAGACGGGAATGGCGAAGTTGAAACCCAACGCCAGTCCGGTGTGGATGAACGACAGTTGGCTATACAGAAAAGCTGTGACAGTGAACAATTCAGGAAATCCATTCCTGCTGACGGATCAGCAGGTGAAGGTCGAGCTGAACAGCGTGGTGTTCAACTTCGCCAAGGCGAGGTCGAACGGGGAGGATATAAGGTTTGCCGACAGCGACGGAGTGACAGCGCTCAACTATTGGATTTCATCATACAACAGCGGAGCGCAGACGGCGACTATATGGGTGAAGGTTCCGAGCGTGCCGCAAAGTTCGACGAAGACGATATACATGTACTACGGCAACGCTTTCGCCCCGGACGCGTCGAGCTTAAGCTCCACGATGAACGCGCAGGCGTTTACTGACGGAGCCTCCGCATGGACGAAGCTTGCTTCTTCGACGAATGTCAACCTGACATACAACGGGAACGATGTCATCTTGGGGTCTCCGCTGATTGTGGACGGCGCGGTGGTGGAGTTGGACTGCAACGCAGGATGTTATTTCCCGTATATAAGAGTGGTGAACGGCGGAACGATAAAGACGACCGCGCAGAAGGCGTTGAGGCTGCACGCGAAAGAGATATATGTGGACGCGACGTCCAAGATAGACGCGAACCGGATGGGATATCCCGGCGGGCCGCAGAACACGGTCAGATACGGAAGGAACGACGGGACGAGTCCGAGCGGCACGCCCGGAACGGCGGGCGGATACGGCGGACAGAGCGCTGGAACGACCGACGGGCCCGGCGGCGGCGGCGGAGCGCACGGCGGGTTGGGAGGCGCAGGCGGCGGAGCAAACGGGACGGGGGATATTCAGGGAGCAGGCGGAGGCACAGCTTACGGAAACAACTCCGACCAGACTGTATATTTCGGCGGCGGCGGCGGAGCCGGCGGAAAATCGGCCAGAGGCACGGACACCGACAGAGGCATAGGCGGCGCGGGTGGCGCGGGCGGTGGCATCGTTTTTCTGGACGCTGAAACGATAACCATCCTCGGCGTTGTCAGCGCAAACGGAGAAGCCGGACGGCAGGGAACGTGTTATTCGGACACAAACAGCGGCGGGGGCGGCGGAGGCGGCGCGGGTGGCACGGTGGCGATTCGGGGAACGAACGTAACGATAGCTTCGGGCGCAAGCCTCACGGCGAACGGCGGCAACGGCGGCCCGCAGACGATATACGCGGGGTCCGGCGGCGGCGGCGGCGGCGGAAGAGTAAAAGTCTTCTGCTCTACATGTTCCGTGGCGGGCGCAATTTCGGCTGCTGCCGGTTCAAGCGGCGGCGCTTCTTACGCGGCTCCCGCCTCCATAAACGGGACTGCTGGAACGACTTATCTGTCTCCGGGCGGCTCGTTCGTTTACACTTATGACTTTGCCAACTCGGTTTCAGGCTCGATCGTCTCCAACAATATCGCGTCCTTCTTCCTCGGCGGAACATTCCACGCCCAGAACACCCTTCCTTCGGACGCGTCTGCGGGTTCGCTGGCGTTCCAGATACAGAAAGCGTCGGACTCGTCCACGCTTTGCAATATCACCCCCGCGCAGGCGGCGGCGGGATTCGACGCTTCCGGATGCACTCTGGCGGACGTGCCTGTTAAACTGCGCGCCGCCCTGAGCATGGCTAAAGCTCCGGGAACGCCCACAGTCAGAAACTGGACTTTCAACTATTTCACAAGAAAACGCGCGGATTTGACCATACCGACATCGGTAGGATCCGAAAATGCGTTCACTTACTTTACAAACACCCCGACGATATCTCCCAATTCCTCAAAGGGACAGGTGTTCTCGGAGATAACGGAATTCACCGCGAACGTTATAACCGGAACCGTCGAGTTTCAGATAAGCAACAACGGAACCAACTGGTTTTATCACAATGGAACAAGTTGGGCTCAGCAGACGGGCGGCGGTTATCCTCTTCAGACCAACACGGCCGCTGAAATTAACGCGAAGGCAAGTTTGTTCGACAACGAGGTCGGGGACGGCACATTCTTCTTCAGGGCTTTTCTGGCGTCGGACGGAACCCAGAAAGCGGAGCTGGACAATGTCAATATCGTGTACACCCTTCCGGCGAGACCGGTGGTGACGGGATTAGCGCCTTCGAGCGGAGTGGCAGGACAAGAAATCACGATAAACGGCTCCAGCTTCGGGCTTTCGCAGTCCTCCTCGACAGTGACTTTCAACGGAGTGGCGGCCGGGACGGCCAACTACTGGAGCGCGAATCAGATTAAGATAAACGCTCCTGCCGATGTTTTGACAGGGCATGTGGTGGTGACGGTCAGGAGCGTGCTTTCCGAGCAGTCCGCGAACTCGCTGTTTACTGTCGGCGCGCCGACGATTTCCACCGTCACGCCGTCTCAGGGCTACGGCGGCGACGTTGTGTTGATAGAAGGCAACAACTTCGGATTGGTCAAAGGAACGTCCACGGTGAAGTTCCATTCGGGAGTGACGGCGACTTGCGACACATGGGGCAACGCCGTGTTGATATGCCGCGTGCCGTCGGGCGCTCAGACGGGAAACATTACAGTGACCACAGGCGGCGGCTCGGCGACGGCGATGTTCACAATAACGACCGACACGTCGATTTGGCCGTTCGAGATCCCCGGCGATTACACGAAATCGAGCGCGAGCGTGCTGATAGACGGCGGGGCGGCTTATCTTGACGTGGTAAACTCCCCGGCATGGTTTAACAAAAGCTGGTCGAGAAGGCGCGCGCTGACCGTCTCCAACTCAAGCGGAGTCGCCCAGACGGATTTTCAGCTTCCTGTTTACCTCAATGTGTCGAATTTTGATTTTGACAGCGCGCAGTCGAATGGCGAAGACGTGCGATTCACCGCTTCTGACGGGACGACGCTGATAAACAACTACTGGATACAGAGCTACGACAGCGTGGGGAAAACGGCGGTCGTGTGGGTGAAGGTTCCAAACGTGCCGTCAGGAGGGACGACGTTGTATCTGTACTATGGGAATCCGTCAGCCGGCCCTCTGTCGAACAAGGCCAACACGTTTATAGCCGAATCATTTACGGACGGCGCGGCGGCGTGGACTCAGACGAACGTGTTGTCCGACGTTGAGACTGCGCCTATTCCGGCGCATATTGCGTTCCAGACAAGCTCGGTGCCGAGGACTTGCGACGAGAACTGGGGCAATTCATGTTTCGGCTGCACCAATTACAACAACGACTGCACCACCTGCACTCCGCCGTGCATACTCTGCGCAGGAGCCAGTTGCGTGGGTTCCGAAGCGATAGACGCGCTTAGAGTAAACGAGGGGACTTATTTAAGACCCGGAGCCAACTACACCGTTACGGTGAACTATCACGCGTACGGCAGCAACAGATTCTCTATAAGCTATCAGGCTCCGGGAGGGGCGTGGACTCAGATGTACTGCTCCGGCTTGATCGCGGCCGGAAGCTATAGCTACACAAGTCCGTCATACACTCTCAACGCCACGCCCGGCGTGCACAAGGTGAGGGCGGCGATGAACTACAATGTCAACTGCCCGTTCACATGCGCCACTCAGTATTGCGACACGGACGAGCTTGAGATATACGTCAGCTATAAATCAGGCGGATATTTCACATCGGTCGAGCTTCCCGGCTTCATGGGGGCGACGTCGTTTTTGTCCCCGAACGCCCAACCTTCCGGCACGACTTTGGGATATAAAATCGTCAAAGCGTCAGACAACAACGAACTTTGCTCCATAACGAGGGCGCAGGCTGCCGGCGGTTATTCCATTCCTGCAGGCACGGACTGCGCAGACCAGACGGTTCCCGTTTACATAAGGGCGGACATGCAATCGACGAATCCGATGTTGTCTCCAACAGTGGACTATTGGACGCTGAATTATTACAGGCGAAAAATAGCGAACGTCTCCGTTTCCGCCTATGGCGCGTCGCAGGGAAAACAGTATCCCGCGAGCAGGCCGACCGTCGTGAACAATACCGGATTGAGCTT
The DNA here is from genome assembly GCA_029573925.1 of bacterium. Taxonomy (GTDB): domain Bacteria; phylum UBP15; class UBA6099; order UBA6099; family UBA6099; genus UBA6099. The sequence continues at coordinate 11,517 of JAKQBV010000542.1, read as the reverse complement.
CGAGGAGATAATTTCGTTCACCGACATCCTTTATCCTGACGGGAGCGATGTCACATTCCAGATCAGCAACAACGGCTCGAACTGGTATTACCACAATGGGACTGCGTGGGTTCCCGCGTCGGGTTACGCGCAGTCGAATTCCGGAACGGCGGTTTCTCAGAAAATCAATACTTTCCACACCGACGTTGGTCCCGGAACATTTTTCTTCAAGGCATACCTGAACTCTAACGGGTCGCAACCGTCCGGGTTGGACGGTGTAAGCGTCAACAAAGCGCAACTGACTTTCTCGCAGATAGTAAACAACGGCGCGGGCGACAGATATGTGCAATTGTACAATCCGTTCAGTTCCGACTACAACCTCGCCGGGCACGTCATCGGAATCGGACCGGGCATGGAATACACCATCCCGGCAGGACAGAGCATTCCATCGAAAGGTCACTACATAATCGCAAAAAGCCAAGCGGATTTCATAAGCAGGTTCGGGTGCGAAGCGGCGGATGTGAAAGAATGGACCGGGTTGAACATGGCCGCCGCCGGAGACGAAGTGTACCTTAAAGCAAGTTCCGGCGCGTCAAGCTCGATAGACCTTGTGGTCTGGGGAGCGTACAACGGAGCGCAACTGCCCGAAGGCCAGTTCACCGCGCCCCCCGGCTCTTCCGCGTCGACGCATGCCGCAGGGAAAGCGATTCGAAGAGTAGTCGAGGGATACGAGGGCAACGAGAGGGATTCCGGCGCCGACGCGGACTCTTCGCCGGAAAATGAGGAAGACCTCGCGGCGACCTTCATGGTGGACGAGCCTTCGCCTTTCTGCGCGCCGCCCATGAACGGCTCTCTGGTTATCAATGACAGCGACGGATTCACCAAGATTGCCAATCCGGTCATGACTCTAACCTGCGAAGACCCTGTCGGGGTGGATTGCGACGATCAGGACTCCATGAGGATTGCCTGCTCGGAGGCCGCTCTGTCATCGGCATCTTGGATTCCGTTTGAAAAGAAATGCAACGAGCCGGGATATGCCTGCGCGTTCAATATTGCGACAGGCGCCGGCTGTTCTTCAAGCGAAGGAGAAAAGACTGTATATGTCGAGTTCCGAAACGACATGGGCAACATTCAACCGACTCACCCTTCGGACTCCACCATCTACGATTTGACACCTCCTTCGATATCTCAAATTCTCGTTTATTCCGACAAGGAGACCTATCTGTGCGGAACCGCAGACGGATGCGCGGCGCTTTCTCCGTCGACAGGCGGGACGGTCTATTACAACAATCTCGGCGGGCAGGGACACGGACAGAAGATGACCGTCGAGCTTGTATGGGACGACTCCGGAGGGGCCAAGTACGAATATCGCGGGCAGTACGCCTTCGGCGCAAGCCCGACTTATGACGGAACAAACACCGGACCTGACATCGACGGCGCGGACGGCTGGAAACAGGTTTACACGATTGATTCCGGCGAAACGGATGAAATGGGCATCAAGTTCACCGTTTACGACAAAGCAGGAAACTCTTCTGTCGTCTCTCTGAATTTCGTCATGGACAATGTCGCGCCATCCATAACTTACGTGTGGCCCGCAGCCGGAGGCAGAACCAACTGGTACAAAGAGAGTCCCGGCAACGTTGTCAATATAGATTTCGGTTGGATTAACAAGTGTCCTCTACAATCAGCCCAATACAGAATCGGAACCGGCGCATGGACGAATATTTTCTCGACTTTCATGACTTCCGATTACACCACCAACTGGGGGTTGAGTTGGGCGGCGATACCGGAAGGATCGAATGCAATCAGCGTCAGGGCAACCGACGGCTGCGGCAACACCGCCGAGCATTCCTACATTGAAAATATTCAAGGTTTCATATTTAGAAAGGACGGCACGCCTCCCTCAATAACAGGCTTGATGCTGACGTCGAACGCGGAGGACTATTTTTACGGCTCTTCGGACGGACTTGACTGCTCGAATGTCGGCGCGTATCCCGGGGTCACCTGCACGGCATGGTTCAACAGCGCGGCGGGCGAGGGCGCGGGTCAGACTATCGACGTTGCCGTGACATGGACGGACACCGCTTCTTATAACAGGGCGCAAGGCTCCGTCGCGTTCGGCTCGAATCCGCCGCCGGACTATTTCGGCCCGCCATGGAACATCTATTACACGGCGGCAGCCGGGGTCGGCAACCAACTCGGAACGGAAGTCAGCGTCTATGACGAAGCGGGAAACAAATCGACCGTGAAGATAGATTATAGACAGGACAACGTCAAACCGGTTTCGACTATAACGAGTCCAAACGCCGGCTCGTGGCAAACGGCAAACTTCTCGTTGACCGTAACGAACACCGACGCCGCGCCAAGCTCCGGTCTAGCTTCTTGTTATTACCGGGTGTTGAGCAATTCCATGGAGAAGCTATCGTGGACATCCTACTCGTGCGCCGGGAATCCTCCCTCAATAACCGTAGGCGCGGGCATGAACTGCGACGTCGAAGGCGCAAACATTTGCGAAGTCCAGATTTACAGCCGTGACAAGGTGAATTCCAGCGCTGTGGCCTCGCGCGTGTTCTCAGTGGCGTGGCAAGGGCCGGTTATTACAAACAATATCGCAGGCTGCCCGGCTTGCGACAATACTTGGCGAGCGGCGGCCGGGACAGTTTACAACATAGATTTCTCGGACAACGGCGTTCTCGACACGGGAGAGTACACGATATGGACGGAACCGAACCGAACGGGGACTATGCTGAAAGATTGGACTGCCATCTTCGGCCCGGCTCTAGGTTCCGGCTCGTTCACGACCGACTTCCAGATTGATTTCGACTCCGCGCTCAACGGCGTCAATTACGTTTCCCTCCGAGCGTCGAACACTGCGTCTCTGTCCACAACGTCAACCGACGCGTTTTATCTCAGGAAAGACACTCTGGCTCCATCCTCGCCGGTCGTGACGGGTTACGACAGTTCGGCGATGAACGTCGTCCTGACGGACGGCGGGTGGGGGGCGTATGCGAATCCGTATTTTGCATGGTCGGCGAACATTGACAATCCCGCTTCGCCGGCGGTGAATTCAGGCGTCAAACAGTTCAACATCTATTTCGGAAACAATCCCGCGGGAGTTCCGGACACGGTCGCGGCCTCCGCTTTCTATGAGGTCGCGCAGGTTCTCGTAAGCGGAGAAACATATTATTTGCGGATCGGCGTCGAGGACAACGCGGGAAACGCCACGGCGGCCCAGACTGTATTTGTCTATAAGTATGACGACACCGGGCTTACCGTCGTCGCCACGGACTCCGCAGCGTTGTTGACCAACAATGTGACAAAGGGCCAGCAGAACGTCGTGTTCGCGCGGCTCGACCTAAGTTCCGCCAACAGGACGGTGGACTTGCTTTCGTTAAAAGTCGAAATCATCGGGGCCGACGCCGACATCTCCGCCGCGAGACTCGCTCATGATGTCAACGACAACGGCGAGTACGATTCAGGCGTGGACTCGCTTCTAGGCTCCGACAAGACTTTTGCTTCGGGAGCGTTGACCTTCGACGGCTTCTCGCTGTCAGTCAACACGACTGACACGGAAAGCTTGCTAATTCTGCTGGATATTTCCGGCTCAGCCACGCAAGGAAGCGCTGTTGGAATCCGGATTCTTGAGTCAAACATAACAGCGGACGGGGCGGCGGCGAGTTTCTCTCAATCGCCATTCTCCACAAGCTTGGCGACGATAATGAATCCGGCGGCTTTGACGTCCGCGTTCGATTTCATCACGACTCCCATAAACACGGAACATGACTTCACTGTGAGGGTGACGGTGACCAACGCGGCAGGCTCTTCTCGCGCTGACACTGTGGCTCTCGTTCCCGTTGAGTTGACAAAGAACTACTCTGACGGAGCGACGGTATCGCTCGTCAGCGGGCCTGTTCCAGCGTCGGCAAATCTCTCCGCCGGACAGTCTCAGACGTTCGTCTATGCCTTCCGCGCGCTGACGAACGGCTCCGTTTCGTTCGAGCTAGAGGCTGTTGGAACGGAATCGAACCTGAAGACGCCGGCCGCTTCCAACCTTGCTCAATCCAATCTTGTCGTGATAACGAATCAAGGCCCGCTTCTGTGGACTTTCGACGACGGAGGAACAACGAGCAGTTTTTACGGCTCCGCCGCGCCTCAGAGGAACCCGCTCAATGAACAGGTTATTTACATAGGCAACGACAACAGGAAGCTATACGCGATTCGGATTTCAGACGGCGTCAAGAAGTGGGAGTACACTGCCGCCAACCCGATCAAGAGCACTCCTTACGTCAGAGATTATGTGGTTTATTTCGGCGACGAATCAGGAAACTTCTACGCGGTAAGAGACAACACGACATCCGCCTCTCTAGAGTGGAGCAGGTCGGTGGCTTCGGCGGCGATTAGGACAAGCGCGACAAGATGGGTGAACGAATCCTCTGAAGGCAGGTTATACTTCGCCTCTCTCGACGGAAAGATGTATTGTAGAAAAGCATCGGACGGCAATTCCTGCACGGACTGGTCGGATGTCAGCCTTGGTTCGCCGATTTATTCGACCCCAGCCAGCGCCAACGACGGCTATATTTATGTGGGAGCCTCGAACGGAACCATTGCAAAAGTTGATCGGACCAGCGGAAACGTGATAGCAATGTACGCGGGATACGGCGGAATATCCGCGTCCCCGTTCATGTATCCGAAGAATCCCGCCGTTCCTCTGGACGGCGCTTGGCTCTGGATAGGAGCTCTAAACGGCTCGGTTTACAAGATCGACTCCACTCTGCCGCCCGGCAGCGAACAGGTCTGGTCTTTCTCTCCGTCTTCCCCAATACCGGCGCAGGAATTTAGAAACACGATTTTCGTGGACGTATTCAGCGGCGGGGCGGGCAGTTTGGCCGTTTACGCAGGGAACGACAACGGATGCGTCTACGCCATATCCGACGAAGGCGAACAGATGTGGAAGTTCCCTCCGGGCGCTGAGGCGATAAACGGAGCGGTGTCGGGATGCATCCTTCTCGATTTTACCACCAACAAGCTCTATTTCGGCGCGGAGAATCACCACTACTACGCATTGCAGAACAGCGCTACGGCGCCGACTGTCATCAGCGGGTGGCCGTACTACACCGGCGGCCCCATCGTCGCCTGTCCGTCGCTGTTCGGCAACGTGGTGATGATCCCGTCGACCAACGGCAAAATCTACGCGTTTACGAGGTAGGTGACTTATGACGAATAGAATCAAAGGGCTGGTCTTCTCCGCTCTAGCGGCGGCGGCATTGTCCGCTTCGGGCGCGGCGAGCGCTTCGGACTGGCCCATGTTCATGAACGACGCGGCCAACTCCGGATGCGCATCCGCTCCCGTAAACTTGCCTCTGGCTCCCAAGTGGTCCTTCGATGCGGGCGCGAAGATTGTCGCTTCCCCGGTCAAGGCGGCGGACAAGGTTTTTATAGCCACGCGCGACGGCGTTCTTTTCTCTTTGAACGCGTACACAGGCGAGTTGATTTGGCGCTACGAAGCGGGGGCCAGAATTAGCGCCGCTCCGGCGGCGGCGGACGGACGCGTTTTCATCAGCTCTCTCGACGGCGTGGCGCACGGCATAGACGCGGCGACAGGCAATGTCGTCTGGCGTCATTCAACCGGCGGAATGAACGCCGGCTCGCCCACGGTCGAACGCGGCAGGGTGTTCATCGGCTCCGGGCATCCTCATAACAGCGTAATAGCTCTAGACGCCGCGACAGGCGCTCTCTTGTGGCGCTATGCTGTGGGGCAGCCCGTTCTTTCCACTCCCGCCGTCGCTGACGCGGCTCTTTGGGTCGGCGCTGGCGATGGAGCCTTCCACGGTTTGAATCCCGATACTGGCGCGCCGTTTGCCGTCGTCCGCACTAGAGGCCTGATTTATTCGGCCTCTCCTTCCATGCTCGCAGGCGTCGCTTTCGGGGCTGCCGGCGAGTTCGATAAAAATGTGTACGCTTTCTCCACCGGCGACGGCGCTCATAAGTGGACAGCCTCGCCTGTCCCCGGCGACAGCCAAGTGAAAGTGTCATCCGTCTCTTCATGCGGCGGCCGGGCTTTCATTTCAATCGGATACCCGGACCAGAAAGTCGCCGCGTTCGACGCCGCTTCCGGCGGCGTTCTATGGATTCAGAACGCGGGTTCCGCTGAAGGCAAAAACTTCCATCCCTCGCCTGTGGTCGCCGGCAACATAGTGTTCGCCGCATCCGCCGACGGCGCGCTCCGCGCGTTCGACTCTGCTTCCGGCTCAGCGCTCGCGTCGCTTTCAATCGGCTCTTCGATATCCGCGACTCCAGCCGTCGCCGACGGCATGATTTTCGTCGCTTCTTATGACGGCGCAGTGAGCGCTTATTTCGGCGCGGACGCCGCTCCTCCGGTCGTTTCGCTTTCCGGCCCGACGCCGAATCAGTTGACAGGCGGAGAAATCGTCATTTCTGGAACTGTCTCCGATTCCAATCTTGAAAGATATGCGATAGAAGTGGGAGAGGGCGCTGCCCCCGAATCTTGGACGGCGCTCGATACAGTTTACGGAAAGAATGTATCCAACGGCGCTATTGGCGTTTGGAGTCCGGCTTCCGACCTTGATTCCGGCGTCTACTCTTTCAGGATAACAGCTTACGATGTCGCCGGAAATTCGGCTTCCAAGACGGTCTCGTTTAGGCTTGACAACGCCCCTCCTCAATTCGCCGGGCTTGAGTCGATTTCGCTGTCGGATGACGGCGGCTCGATTATACTTTCGTGGAGTCCAGCAGCGGATGAAAGCGCTCCTCTGACATATCCGATCTATATGAGCGAGGAACCGGGTGGTCAGAATTTTTCCTCGCCAGTAAGGGTTGCCGCCGGGCTTTCTTATGAACTCTCCGGGCTTGCCAGCGGCACGACGTATTACGTCGTCGTCAGAGCGGCCGATGCGTTCGGCAACGAAGATTCGAACACGGTCGAGTTGAGCGCCGTTCCCACAAAAGACACTCAGTCGTCAGGCTCCCCTGTCGCTGCTAGGCTGTACATCCCTCGCTCCGGCGAGCTTGTGGAAGTTCCCGGCGGCGAAGACGCTTTGGACTCCGAGGGACGAAAAACGATTCTTTTAGTCGATTCTCAAAACAGGACTTTGATATCCTACACAGACACCTTTTTGACTTCCCTGAAAGCGGACGGGAAGGATTTTGTCGAAATCTCCGTTAATGTTTACGATGTGAACGGCGCTCAGGCTCCGGGCATTGCGGTGTCGGTATCAGGAGAGACAAGGAGCATGTCCGGCGCAGCCGCGGCATCCCGCGCCGCTCTTTCATCCCCGCCTCCGAGGACGACCAACAGACTTGGAAGAAGCGTTTTCCAAATCTCGTCCGCGCAGGCTGGAGATTTCCTGATTCAAGCCGACGTTGACGGACACGACTACGGCCCGGCTTTCAGGGTGGCGTATCAGGCTCCGCCTCTATCGATAAGCGAGGCCCACGCGTATCCCAATCCGTGGAGGCCCTCTGTTTCGTCGAAACTCTGCTTTGCCGGACTCATGACGGGCGCGCCATCCTCTGTGATAATCAGGTTGTTCGACATTCGAGGCTCTCTCGTCAGGGAAATTTTTGCGCCGGACGCGGACACAGGGTCCCTTACTCCGAACGGCTCTTATTCGAATCTGGCATGCTGGGACGGAACGAACAACGCCGGAAAGCCTCTCGCAAGCGGGGTGTACCTGTACAACATCTTGGCTTCTGACGGAACCGAGAGGATAAATATCACAGGAAAATTCTCAGTCGCGAGGTGAAATCCCGCGCGGGCCGGGACAGGGCTGAGAATGGGGTTTCGTATTTTCTCCGCTTCCCGCCGCGCTTGAATTATATTAAATTAATATAATACGTCGAGGTTTTCACGTGCCGGATATGACCGAGTCGAATTATTCTCGTGAAAAATCCGGACTAGCAATAGAAATTGAGACTCCGCTTGCATGGCGCGAATGGCCCGCTTGAAAAAAATACTGCTCGCTGTTGAAAAAACATTTCGTACATTTAAGAGCGCGGCGCGCGCGCTGACGCTCGCCGTCGCAATGTTTCTTGCCGCATCCGTCGCGGCCGCTTCTGAAGATAATCTCCCGGCGGACTCCGCAGGCGTTTCTACCGGCGCATCCGCCCGGCTTTCTGAACCCACGGAGCCTTCCGCCGCAACCTCCACAGTTCAGACGATTCAAATCCCCGGCGCGGAATCCGCAAAAAGCGACAAGCCCAAAATGGAGTTGGATATCAACGGGTTCAGATATTTGAAATTCAGGGGATACGAATCGTCCGGCAATTCCGAGGAGTTCCAGTCCCGCGAAGGCCTGATAAACTTCGGCGAAAGAATCGAACAGGGAACCAATCTGACCATAGACGCGAAAATGGGAGATGATTTTACGCTCGAAGGCAAATTCGACGAGATGCCCTCTCAGGACCGCCATATGATGTTTCGTTTGGAGCGCGGCGACTACGGAGCCACATTCGGCGACTTCACAGCCGACCTCAAAGGCGGCGCGTTTTCGCCTCTGTCTAAAAGCATCGAGGGATTCCAAATCGACTACAATACGGACCGCGACAGCGTCACCGCCGTCACTTCCCGCGCGAAAAGCTCCACCAAGAGCGTGGTAGTGACAGGCCGCAACATTAAAGGCCCTTACGACTTGAACGCCCGCGATCTGGTTCCGGACAAAATTGAAGTGAGACTCAATGAAATTGTGCTTTCCCCTGACGAATACGTTCTGGACGCATTCCTCGGCGAGATAACTTTCAACCGCATACTCGGCCCCAACGACATCGCGACGATTTCGTTCGAGCAGAAGCTTCCGGGCAGCCTGACCGAAGGCGCGATTTTCGGCTTTTCAGCGGAAAGGAAGTCCGCGAACGGCAAGTTTGTTTACGGTTTCACCCGGCTTGAACAACAGGCGAACCGGGAGTCGCGCAGGTTGACTGAATCAGTCTCTTCCGAAGTTCCCGTCGTCAACGGACGGTATCTCGAAGTCGGCAAAGGCTATATCGTCCACTGGGACTCCGTGAGAGGCTCGGAGACAATCGTCAAAAATGGCGTCGAAACTCTTGAGCCTAACGTCCATTACAACTGGCAGGGAGAGCTTCAGGCGCATGAGATAGACGTCCTTTTCGCTCAGGGCAGGTTCCTTCTGCGCGACGAGCCTCTGCCGACGGACACGTTCGCCGTCAGCTACTCGTATTATCCCCTGCAGACGTCGCTCCGCGAGGCGCTGAAGGAAGAGTTGTCTCTGGACATAACCGGAACCATAGGCTATCCCGCGAGGAGCTACATCTATTCCGGCTCGGAGAATATTTATATCTGTTCGGACGCCGAGTTGTCCATCTGCCCGACGCTCCTCGTCAGAGGAGACGACTACACGGTGGACGAAAGGCTTAACAGGGTGGTCTTTACGACGCCGAGAAACTCTCCGAACGAGTGAGTCAGGATCGACTACCGCTACTATCCGGACGCCTCGGCTTTTCAGTCGGAGTACGATCACACAATGAACGATTTCAGGCTCGCCTACAAGGACGACGGTCTCTCGCTAGAGTTTGAACGCGCAATGAGCGAGGCGGACGTCTCTTCCCGCCCGATACCCTCCCTCAACGAAATAATTCTTTCTCCTCCCGCTGCCGACATCGAATGTTTCAGGCCGGATATGACTAAGCAATGCACATTCCCGACCGCGAACAAAAACATCGTGGCGGGCACGATGGTCGTTTATTTCAACGACAGGATATCTCAGGAAGGCGTGTTGAAGAATTATGCGGACTACACAGTCGACACAGAGCGCGGCGAGATAACGATAAAAATCCTCATCCCCGCCGGAACGACCATCATCGCGGACTATCAACATAATCCCGACATGGAAGACGGCCTGAAAACGGGAACGCGCGACCGGCTCGCCGCGCGCTACGACAAAGGCGCGACGGCAGCCATGTTCTCGCTCGATACGGGCGACACCTTTTTCACTCCTATCGGCGGCGCTCCCAACATGGAGACCAAGCGTCTTTCATACGGCGTTTCACAGAGGGTTTCCGACAACATTCAGCTTTCAGCCGACTGGATGAACACATTCACCGCGCTGGACATCCTCGACACTCACTCGCGAAAAAACAAATCCTCGAAATATTCGCTTTCGATGTCCTCGAAGATGTTCTCTCAGTTGAGAGTCGATTTCGACCAACGCAAGTTGACGGACGATTACAGCCCTTCGCGCGTGGACAATCAGGAGGACAAGATTACGGCCTCGTTGGCCATGCCCGCTCCGTATCTGAAAAACGCTGACATCTCGGCGGGGTATTCGACGTCCGACTTCAACGACAACGCGCCCGACGGCTCGGACACCGGAACGGTCAGCATGAGGCTCGGCTTCAACTGGCGCAGTTCGGCAACCCTTTCCTTGAGCGCCGAGCTTGCTTCCAACGACGTGGACACGGACGGCCCTCAGGCGCAGTTCACTTCAGGAAACAGGTCTCGCAAACTCGGTCTTAAATGGGACCCGATTCCGCTCATATCCATAGGCGCGGACATAGATTCTCAGACGACCACGGACTCGCGCGACACCGTCGCCGACCGCGAGATTCAGCGCTCCAGCCTGTCGATTTCCTCCCGCCAGTTCGGCAGGGTGAAAAACATTCAAATCAGGCTCATGCAGAACGATTCTCCGAGCGTCTCCGGGCCTTCTTCCGGCGCCAAGAGTCTCATGGTTTCCTCCGGCGTAATAATCACGGACGCTCTTTCGTACAACCCGTCCTTTTCAAGATCCGATTCCTATTCGGGAGAATTATCTTCGTCCAAAAACTCCACATTGCGGCATGAATTCGACTTCTCCCCGGCCGAGAAACCGTATCGGGCGAGATTCTCAATTAAAAATTCGGTGGCGGATTCTAACAACTCTTCAGGCGCTTCATCCACTGAATCAGACAACTGGAACCTCACTCTCGACTATGTTCCCTCGCAGGTCTGGAGCTATTCGGTCTCATACCAGATGGACACATATTCAGCGACATCCTCGGAAGGATACGACACGTCGGTTTTTCAAGCGCGCGCCGCCCGCAAACCGAACCCGACTCTCAACCAGTGGCTCCAATGGCGGTTACAGTCCCGCACAGGCTCTTCCGGCGAATCATACAACTCTCTGGATTTCGGAATGGAAAAGGAACTGACAAAAATAATGTCTTTCAAGCTGACTTACCGGATGTCCGATTTCGAGAGCGAAAGAGACCTTCTGCGCGGCTACTCCGGGCACGTGCTCGAAAGCGTCCTGCAGGCCAATTTCTAACCCTCATGAGAAAACTCCTGATGCAGAAACATTTCCGTTTCGGCGCTCTCGCGCCGGTCTTGCATGCGAATCCGAAATAACGCGGAAGGATGAGTTTGATTGAAAGATAAATTAGTCGGATACGGTCGGGTGGCGGCGTCCGCCGCCACAGGCATCAACCTCGTCCTCGGCTCCCTCTACGCGTGGAGCATTATCAAGAGCGCGCTAGAAACCGAGCTTGGGATGGACGCCGCGTCCGCCGCTATCCCTTACACTCTTG
>JAKQBV010000523.1 GCA_029573925.1 bacterium | reverse complement strand
ATAGCCGCCGGGCTGGCCTCCGCCGGATACTATATGATGAGCACGAAAGCGCAAAGCTCGCTTCCGTTCATCATTCCGATAGTGGAAGCGTCGGCGATGTCCAAGCTTATCGTCTTTACGCTTCTCTTCGCCGGAGTAGTTATGGGGCTGGCGGGCAGTTTTATCTCGCTAGGCAGATATCTGCTGGAAAAGGAAGATTAGAGTCCGCGCAGGATATCATCCGAGCCGTTCATTTTTTGCCAATCCAGAATAATAATACTATACTAATCCAAGCGACAACATTATAGGAGAAGCGACATGAAAAAAACGGCAAAATCGCTGTTGCAACTATCAATGCTTATCGCCGTGATAACGATGGCGTTTTACGGCGGCATGAACGAATCGAAAATCAGAAGGGCTTTGGGCGTGGAGAACATCCACGCTCAGGGGATGAGCCGATACGACGACCGGTTCCCTCTCATGTTCGAGGCGCTGGATATCGTAAGGAACAACTATATCGACGACACGGTGTCTGAGGAAAAGATGAAGGACCTGACGTATGGCGCGATTCGCGGCATGTTGCGCTCTCTCGGAGATCAGTATACCCGGTTCATGGACCCAAAGGCGTACAACAACATGTCCATCGACACGAAGGGGAAATTCGGCGGCATAGGAATAACCATCGGAATAAGGAACGAGCAGTTGACGGTGATATCCCCGATAGAGGGAACTCCGGCTTATAAAGTCGGTTTGAAAGCGGGAGACATAATAATAAAGATAGACGGGGTGGCGACGGAAGAGATGGCTCTGGACGACGCGGTGGCGAGGATTCGCGGGGAACAGGGGACGCCGGTCAAGCTTACGGTCTGGCGCAGGGGGTTCGAGGAGGACGGCAAGGAATTTAACATAGTAAGGGACATCATCGAACTGAAGCCGATAAACACGGCGAAGATGTTGGACGGCAAGATTGGCTATGTGAAGCTGGACACGTTCAGCGAGTTGTCGGCGGAGAAACTGGAAGAGCAGATAACGACTTTCAACAAGCAGGGCATGAAGGCGATGATATTGGATTTGAGATACAACCCCGGCGGGCTTCTGCCGTCGGCGATCGACGTGGCAAGGTTGTTCGTGAACGAAGGCCCGATTGTGCACAGGGAGAGCAGGAGCGGACGGACGGTCACGTACTACGCGAAGCGGAAAAAGATAGTGAATGTGCCGACGGTGGTGTTGGTTAACAAGTACAGCGCGTCGGCGTCGGAGATAGTGGCTGGGGCGCTTCAGGATCACGAGGCGGCCACGCTGATAGGGGAGACGACGTTCGGAAAGGGGCTTGTGCAGACGGTTTTCAGGCTGAGCGACAACTCGGCGATTCTGGTTACGACTGACAAGTACCTTACGGCGAAGAAGAGGGATATCAATAAAATGGGAATCGTTCCTGACATAGCGGTGTCGCAGGACAGCGTGGACGCGCACGAGAAGGCGGAAAACGGAGAGGAAGACGATGACCGCGCGCCCGGAAAAGTCGGCAAGTTCGCGATATCCGAGCTTCACGGAAAGAACGGCGTGGTTTTCAAGAAGAACCCGCTAAAAGATATCCACTATACGGTGGTGAACAACAAGCGGTATCTGAACGTGGACGACGTGGCGCAGATGTTCGGGACTAAGGCGAGCATAGATGAAAAGACGGGACTTCTTTTTATAGATTCGCTGGACCCGGACGAAGAAGAGGAACAGAAAACGGGCTTGGACCTCGAAAAGGACGTTCAACTGAAAAAAGCTGTGGAGTATCTTAAAGAGAAGATATAACGCGAGAAAGCCGAGTCGCAACTAAAAACAACAAGCATCGTGTCGGAGGAGCGGGAATGGCGACCAAGTTCAAAGGCTATATGGGCAACATGCTGAAGGTGAACCTTTCCACGGGGGAGGTCGCGGAATTCGACGTGACCGACCGAGACAGGGAAATGTACATCGGCAACAAGAGCTTGGCGACGAAGATACTTATGGACAACCAGAAGGCGGGGATAGACCCGCTGTCGCCGGAAGCGATGCTGATAGTCAACACTGGGCCGCTTACGGGAAGCAACGCGCCGTGCACGAGCCGCTTCAACGTGACGGCGAAGAGTCCTCTGACGGGGGCCATCGGGGCGTCCAACTGCGGGGGCGACTTCGGCGTTCAGCTTAAGCGGTGCGGGTACGACGCGATTGTGATAACAGGCAAGGCGGACAAGCCGGTTTATATAGACATCACGGAAAAAGGGGCGGAGATAAAGGACGCGTCTCATCTATGGGGATTGGACACGGAGAAAACACAGGAGGCGATGGACCCGAAGACCGGCAAGTTGGTGATAGGGCCGGCGGGGGAGAACCTTGTGAAATACGCGTGCCTTATCTCGCAGGAAAGGGCGGCTGGCAGGTGCGGGCTTGGCGCTGTGGCCGGCTCGAAGAATCTTAAAGCCTTGCAGGCGAAAGGCTCGAAAAAGATAGAGTCGGCGGACCCGGAAGGATTTAAAAAAGCGGTAAAGAACTGGATAGATATGTTGAAAGGGCATCCCACCACAGGGGAAACGCTGCCGAAATACGGAACCGCAAATCTTGTCAACCCGATAAATCTGAGCAACGCGCTGCCGACGGCAAATTTCAGCCGGGGCAGGTATGAGGACGCCGAGATGATAAGCGGCGAGACGCTGGCTGAAAAATATCTTGTGAAAAACATGGGATGCCTGTCGTGCCCGATCCGCTGCGGTAGAGTGGTCGAGGTGGACGGCAAACAAGTGAAGGGGCCGGAGTTCGAGACGCTGGGGCTTTTCGGCTCCAACATCCTGAACAATGATTTGACGCTCATCAATAAATGGAATCGACAGATGGATTTGCTGGGACTAGACACGATAAGCTGCGGAAACACGATAGGGTTTGCCATTGAGTTGACGCAGAAGGGGTTGCTGAAATCGGACTTAAAATTCGGCGAGTTCGGATGGATGGATCAGTTGCTGGAAGACATAGCGCATAGGCGGGGTATCGGGAACGACATAGCCGAGGGTTCGCGCGCGATGGCGAGGAAATATGGCGGCGAGGAGTTCGCGATTAACGCGCGGGGGCTGGAAGTGGCTTGCTACGATCCGAGGTCGTCGGTAGGAATGGGGCTTGGATACGCGGTGGCCAACAGGGGCGGATGCCACATCAACGCGGGGTATATGATATTCATGGAGCGCACGGGGCCTATTACGATGGACCCGTATTCGCCGGCGTCCAAGGCGGCGTGGACTGTTTTTCAACAGAATATTTTTGAGGCGGTAAGCGCGTCGGGAAATTGTATTTTTACGACGTACGCCATAATGCACAAGCTTCTGCACAAGATAAACAAGAGAGGACTGCTGTCGAAGATAATATCGAAGGTTCTAGGAGTGTCCGGGCTTGCGATGGACCACACGGCGATGATACTGCCGTGGGGGATGCCGATGAACATGCCGGTGATGATTCCGCACTCTCTGGTGATAGGAAAACTGACCGGGATGAAGATGACGCTGGGAAAATTCTTGCAGGCGGGAGAGCGGGGATACAACATTGAGCGGATGTTTAATGTGAGAGAGGGCGCGGCTCAGGACAAGCTGCCCGGAAGATTTATGGACGAGAAGCTCGACCCGAAAAGGCCGCCGCTTAGGGCGGCGATGGCCAAGATGCTTCCCGGCTACTACAAGGTTCGCGGCTGGGACGCGACGGGCGTTCCGAAAAAGAAGAAGCTTGCTAAACTCGGCATAGGGATTTCGGCGTCAAAGTAATGGACAAGCCGGAAGTGACGGTTAGGTTCTACGCAGCGTTGCGCGCGCGGGCGGGATCGGACGAGATTTTATGCCGGGCCGCGAACGTAAAGGATGTTATCCGCCACCTGAAAAGCAGTTTCGGGCCTGATTTTAACCGGGTTTTGAATTCCTGCCATATTTTTCTGAATGAAGAGAACATAGTGTTTATGCGGGGAGTGTCCACTCGCTTGAAAGAGGGAGACACGCTGCATATTCTTCCGCCCACAGGCGGCGGCTGAAGCGTCGCGGAAACAAGGCTCGGCATTATCATCCAAAAAACTTTCGTCGCTATCTGGGTTCAGTACATTATTTGATATGGGCGGTTTCGGCGGTTGATGAAAGACTGTATTTCCTCTGGGGTGATTCTGGGTCGCTTGGGTTTGAGGAGGGCGCGGATTGCTTCGTCCAATCCGTCGAGGGTCAGTTCGAACATGGGGAAGATTTTAGAGATCATGCGGCCCGACAGGGATGTCTCGAAGATGCGCCTTCGCATGGGGTTGAGCCAGACCGAGGCGGGGAACCGGGCCATGAGTTTGTGCAGCCACCATATTCCGGCTTCTTCGTTGCGGTAAAAATACTCAATGCAGCCGTTGACGTCAAGCAACTCGCTTGGGGCCATGCTGGCGTCGCCGACGCATATGACTTTGTAATCTTTGTCGTATTGGTTTATCACGTCCGAAGTCGGGATAGAGGAGCTGCGCTCGATGTCCGTCCAGAGGTCCTGATAGACGCAGTTGTGGAAGTAATAGTGTTTGAGGTCTTTGATCTGTGATTTGGCGGCGCTGAAGAGTTTGCTGACCGCCCAGTGGTATGGTTCCATCGAGCCGCCGACGTCCATGATGAGAAGGACTTTAATTTTGTTTTTTCGGCTGCGCTTCCAGACTAGTTCCGGATCTCCCGCGTTGCGGCATGTTTTATCGATGGTGTTGTCGATGTCAAGTTCATCTAACGGGCCTTCCGGGAGCAGGGTTCTGAGTTTGGACAAGGCGACTCGTAGGACGCGGGTGTCGAGAATCATGTCGCTTGAGTAGTTGCGGAACTCTCTTTTTTCAGCGATTTGAATGGCGGAGCCGTGTCTGCCGTAACCTTGTCCGATTCTAACGCCTGCGGGGTTGTAACCGAAAGCACCTTGAGTGGACCTGCCGCCTGTGCCGATGGCGCGGTCGCCGCCGACGTGTCCTTTGAAATGCCCTTCTTCCCACTGCTTGCGGAAGTTTTCAAGGACTTCTTCCAGCGGAAGCGCCTGAAGCAGTCTCTTTTCTGCTTCAGTCAGGGTCAGTGGATCGACGTCTTCAAGCCCCTTGAGTATTTCGTCCACAAGTATGTCGTCGCTCTCGATTCCTTTGAAATATTCCGTGAACGCGCGGTCGTAGCGGTCATAATAAGATTCATTTTTAACGAGGATTGCGCGAGCCAAGCGGTAGAAGACGCTGAGGCTTGCGTCTGTTAGTCCCGTCTTCAACGCTTCTTGCAGGGTCATCCACTCGTTGATGGAGACCGGAACGCCGAAGCGTTTGAGGGTGAAAAAAAAGCCGGTGAACATAAAGTCCTTTCGCGGCTCGTGGCGGAGCGTCAGTACGGATTTGCCTGAGCCAGAACGATGTCGATGTCCTGCTCTTTTTTTATGAGGACGCCGAGGAACGGAATTTCCTTTTTCACTCTTCTCGGATCGACGCCGCCTGAAACCAGAGCGCTGACCCAGTCGATGATTTCGCTTGTGGACGGTTTTTTTCGAAGGGAGTCCAAGCTTCGCACCCAGTAGAATTTCTTAATGATTTCGGCGAGCAGCTTGTTTTCGATGTCCGGGTGATGGACTTTGACGATGCGCTCCATCATCTGTTCGTCCGGGAATGCTATGAAATGGAAGAGGCATCTTCGCAGGAACGCGTCGGGGAGTTCTTTTTCGTTGTTGCTGGTGATGATGACGATGGGGCGATGCCGCGCTGAAATCGTCTCGTCCGTCTCGTGGATGTGGAAGGACATTTCGTCGAGTTCGTTGAGCAGGTTGTTGGGGAATTCGAGGTCGGCCTTGTCGATTTCGTCGATGAGGAGGACGACTTGTTCGTCGGCGGTAAAAGCTTCGCCGAGCTTTCCCATCCTGATGTAGTTTTTGATGTCGGAGACGTCGTGGTCGCTGAAACGGCTGTCGTGGAGTCTCTGGACGGTGTCGTAGATGTAGAGGCCGTCGCGCGCTTTTGTGGTGGATTTGACGTTCCAGACAAGAAGGCGTTTGCCGAGGTCTTTGGCGACGGCGTGCGCGAGCAGGGTTTTGCCTGTTCCGGGTTCGCCTTTGACAAGCAGCGGGCGTCCGAGGGCGGTCGCTGCGTTGACCACTTCGCTCAGGGCGTCGGATGCGATATAGCTTTCGGTACCTTTGAATTGCTTTTTCATAGGCGTTCATCCAGTCGAGATATTGGCGCGGCAGGCGAAAGGCCGGAGCGCCGGACAAAAGTCTAGCGGCTCAAGAGGCGTTCGGCAACACAAGCGGCGGCTCCGCAGGCGAGGAAGAATGCGGGGTCGGCGTCGGGGCCTCGGCCCATGGTGGTGACGCGGATGCCGGCTTGTTCGAGCGCGGGGACGGCCGCGGAGCCGTCCGCCTCGACGATGTCGTGCCGCGCGTCGGCTCCCGATTCGGCAAGTTGCTGTTTAACAAGTGAAGCCTGATCGGGGGGGAGGAACGGGAGGGCGACGCTGGCGCGGGCGCGGGCGGCCACGGTAAGGGCTGTCAGCGTGTGGTGGCTGACTCCGCGATGCCGCTCTCTTTCGTCGGCGAAGCTCAGTCTCGGAACGACGACTGGCGCTCCGCCGAGAGATGCGGCGGCGTTTATCCATTCGCCGACTTCGAGTCCGGCGTGACCGAGGCGGGTTCCGGTTCCGGCGATGCCGACGCCCATTGCGACCACAATCGCGTCAGCGGCGAGCGCGGAGCGGGCCGCTGCGAGCGCGGAGAATTTGGTCACGGTTTCGATGTCGCCGCCGAACGCGTTGCCGCAAGTGACGGTGGCGGAGATTATTCCTTTGTCTTTAAGCGCGCGCGCTGTTCTGCTGAATGCCAGCGGCAGACAGGCTCCATCGGTCATGATGTAAACGATATTAATTTTCGGGCGCGCGGACTTAAGGGCGGCGCAGACAGGGGCGACCATGCTGTGAAGGCCGCCGATAATCACGGGGCAGCCATCGAGGGATGCGAAGGATTCGATGGCGGCGCGATGCGGAGAGCCGTCTTCTTCGGCGCAGGCGGCGCGGCATTGCGACGGGGTATAGCGCAGTTTCATTATGTGGCCGTTCGAAGGGGAAAGTTCCTTTTCGGGGCTGGAAAGGTTCGCCGTGACGAAGTGTCTTCCGCCGGAGCCGAGTTCGAGGCGGACGGCTGTGGTGTTCAACAGAAGCGTGTCGCCCGGAGAGACCGGGCCGGTGAGAGCGGGGTAGCAGACCGCTTTGACCTGTTTGCCGCCGCATTCGACGAGGAGTTCGACCGCGTCGCCGTCGTCCCGGAGCACGTCTATGGCTTTTCCTTCGCGAAGCTCGATCATGATAGAGAGTCTCCGAAAATCACAAGGGTTCTTTTTTTGATATTCCGATGCGCAGTGAAGATGGAGCGGGGTCAGCGAATGAAACCTCCACGTCGCATGAGCCTGCGCGGGACTTGCCGGACAGCGCTGCGGCCTCTGCGGGGCCAGCGGTCAGAAGTCTCTGCTCTCCGCAGAAAGAAACGGAAATATTGAAATTCATATCCGAGCCGGGAACGGAAAACAGAAGAGAATACTCGTCCGACTCTGGAAGAAACGCTTTGAACGAGCATGAGCGTCCGGGTTCTGGGTGGCAAAGGATATGGACAGTCGAATCCGGGGCGGTCCCGGCGGGCGCGCTCGGCGCGATGATGAATTCCGACGCGGAGTCGATGAAATATCCGTCGAAACTGAACAGAAGGATGTCGTCGAGCGCGCCGCCGAAGCGTTTTCCGAAAGGAGAGCGGATGCGCCAATCGGCTTCGCGTCTTGTTTTTATTCCGCGAATTGAGCTATCTCTGGAGAGCATCCATGAACGGGGTTGTTTCCGGAGTTCGGCGGCGGCTTCTTCCGGTGTTTCAACCTGTATGATGTTCAGGGCGGCCGTTTTTGCCGGTTTCATGAAATAACCGAGAGCTACGGAGTCTGAAGCCTTCAAGACTAGGGCGTCGCCGGGAGCCGCGCCGGCGGCGATTTCAGCCAGCGGCTCTCTCCAGTTTTCCCTTTCACGGAAATGAGTCTGAGAGACGCATTTTACCGTGTAGCCGACGTAAAACACGAAGGAGACGAGAATGATGAACCCGGTAGCGGCCATTCTTATGAACATTGTTATTGAGTAAACTCCGGTTATGTCGCGTTTGAGTATGTTTGAAGCGAAAGCGCAAGGGGAGACGGCAATAATCAGGCAGGCAAAAGGGGCAAGCATGGCGGTCAGAGGGATTATCCTTTTTAGTGAAACGGTGGACGCGCCAGATAGGACGACCGCAGCGAACGCGATGAATGCGAACCATATGAACAGTGGAGCGAGACTGGAGCGGTGGAAACGAAGGGAGTGGTAGAGGCCGTGGAGAGCGAGGGGGAAAGAAGCTGCCGCGAGAGCGGCGTTGGCAGGAGTGAAACCGCCCGAAGCTCCTGTGTAAGACATGATGAACAACCGCCATGCGTCGATATCAGCCGGAGGCGCGGTTGCCGAAGCGGCAAAACCGGGGAGGATCAGCCGCAGGGCCAGAGCGGGAGCGAGTCCGGCGAAAGCGACCGCCGAGTATTTCAACGAGTCTGCCGCGTTTTTTCGATTAATGAAAACGATAGCCGCTCCGGCGGGGAGCGCGATCCAGAAACTAAAGTCGATCAGAGCGGCGGCGGCAAATGAAATGAAAAGAGAGACTGAGCGCGTTTTTGAAACGCCGGATTCCGCCGCGCGGAGTGTCGCCAGAAGCGCCATCAGACCGAAGAACACGAACATTGAGTAGCCGCGCGCGGTCATGGACGCGAACAACAGAGGCGGCGAGAATAACAGGGCTAATGGAGCCAAGATGGAAACGCCCGGCGGGGTTGCGCGCGAGAGAATCAGGAAAAGAATAGGGATGCAGAGAGCTCCGAAAATGAGAGCGGGGAACCTAAGAGAAGTCTCAGACAGCCCGGCGAGTTTCACCGGGATCGCCGCGACGGAGCTATAGACGATTCCCTCCGGGTCTGCGGCGGCGGAGAGCTTGGCGGCCTTGTACGGACATCCTGTCGCGGCGGCGTTCGCCGTGCGGATCTCATCCGACCACAGCCTCGTCAAGTCGAGCGTTCCCGCATGAAACCAAACGTACCCTGCCGCAAGGGCGGCGAAGACAAGAAGGGCGGTTTTCGCTCCGCGTTTCGTTATCATCCCGTTCCTCTTTTCGCGTTCAGTCGTCGTACCACGGAGGTTTGATCAGCCCCGCGTAAACTTTTGTCTTGAACGGCCAGACGAACGACCGGATGGAAGTGAGCAGAACCCGGATAGTGACAATCAGCCACCAGATGTACATCTTGCGTTTGTATAAGCCCTTGCTGGTTATCCCCTTAAGGAACCACTTGAGGGAGACGAACCTTTTGCTCAACACGATGAGCAGTTCCTCGATGCGCTCCCGCGACATGTTCTCGGAGCTTATGATGGGAGTCATCCAGTCATAGTCGGCGAAATCGCGAGTCTCGATCCAACCGGCTGCCTCCGCTTCAGCCCAGAAGGCGGTTCCGGGAACAGGAGTAATCGGATGAAAGCCCGGATAGTCGAGTTCGAGCCGCCGCGCGAAATCCGCTTGGGCGAGCATGCTCGCAGGGGTTTCGTGCCGCACGCCGACGATAAAAGTGCCTTGCCTGAAAATGTTCGGATATTTATTTTTGAGAATGCCGAAGCACTCCAACGCGGTGTTTTCGCTGTAGAAAGGCTTGCCCATGCCCTTAAGCTCGTCCTGTTCGACCCGTTCGACGCCGATGGAGACATGGACAAGACCGCTGCGGGCGAGTTTTTCGAACACGCCGGATTTTTCGTCACGGATGACCGCGTCTGCGCGCATGAAGGCGAACCACTCGACGCCAAGGTTTTCGGAGATCAGCGCGTCCGCAAAGTTAGCGCTCCATTCCGGGTCTTTGTTCCAGTATTCGTCTACGAAGACTAAGCAGCGCTTGTTGTGTTTTTCGGCAAGGACGCGGATTTCATTAATAGTGTTTTGCACGGATTTGGTGCGCCAGCGCGGCTTGAGAGCGACCGAGCCGTCGTCGCTCTGCTCGACGTCAGCCATCTGCCTCCACCAAGCGCAAAACCGGCAATTGCTGACGCAGCCCCGGCTGTGATGAATGGTCGCGCCGCCGGGAGAAAAAAGGAACTTCGATGTTCCGTAAAGATGCATCGGCATCAGGTCATAGGCGGGAAGGGGGAGGGAATCGAGATCGCTGATGAGCGGCCGGGGGGGCGTCTCCACAGCGCGTCCGTCTTTCCTGAAAGCTATTCCTTTGACGCCTTCGACAGCGCTTTCGCCGTCGGGGATCGCGGCGAGCAATTCCACAAAGGAAGCCTCGCCCTCGCGGCAGACGATGTAATCTATGAAATTATTTTTCAGAGTGTCTTCAATAAGGTTTGTGAAATGAGAGCCGCCCGCGATTGTTTTTGAGCCGGGGCATATCTCTTTGGCGAGTTTTAAAGCCCTGATCGATTCATGGCTGTAAACCGCGTGGTTTTCGCCTACGCCGACGGCGTCGGGGTTGACGCGCCTAATAGTTTCAGCGAGGCTTTTTCAACCCATTTTCAGAGGGGCGCAATCGACGGCGGCGACGGTGTGTCCGGCGGCGCGGGCGGCGGC
>JAKQBV010000500.1 GCA_029573925.1 bacterium | reverse complement strand
TTTTTCGGCAGCGCCATCAACAATTTCGGGGTGCAGGAGCTGCTCGACACGTTTGTGGAAATAGCTCCATCTCCACAGCCCCGGCCGTCCGCCACGCGAATGGTGTTGCCAGAGGAAGAAAGCTTTTCCGGGTTTGTTTTTAAGATACAGGCAAACATGGATCCCGCGCACCATGATCGAATCGCTTTTCTGCGCGTCTGTTCGGGACGCTTTCTTCGCGGCATGAGGATTCGCCACCACCGCATCGGCAAAGATATCCAAGTCTCCAATCCGATAATCTTCATGGCGCAAGACCGCGCGTCTGTGGAAGAGGCGTGGCCGGGCGACATAATCGGAATCCACAACCACGGCGCCATTCGGATCGGCGATACCTTCATGGAAAAGGAGACCCTTAGTTTCGTCGGAATTCCAAATTTTGCTCCCGAACATTTTCGCAGGGTGCGGCTGAAATCTCCCCTCAAAAGAAAACAACTTCATAAAGGGGCGCTCCAGTTGGTCGAGGAAGGCGCGGTGCAGTTGTTTACGCCTTTGACGGGAAACGATCTGATCTTGGGGGCTGTGGGCGTGCTGCAATTCGAGGTTACCATGGCGCGGCTTATGTCCGAATACGGCGTCGACGCCACTTATGAAAACATGAATTATTCCACTGCCCGATGGATACGCTGTGATGACAGGAAAAAGATGTCCGACTTCGAAAGGCGACACCATCCCAACATGGCGCGGGATTCGGAAGGCAATTTGGTCTACATGGACGAAAGCGAATGGGCGATGAAATACACAGAGGAGAAATGGCCGGATATACAGTTTCTTAAAATTCTCGAACGTCAACAATAAGCGCTTTTGTTTGTTTTTCTTCGCTCCTTTCGCGCGTTTCCCAGCCTTATAAAAGACGCTGATTCATGATAGAGCGCGGATTAGCCAATAAACAATACGGCTCCGTGAATTTCGCCGAGAGCGCCACTATATTCTCAACATTGACCGAACAAAAAGACGCGAAAAGCTGAAAAAAAGCGTGTCATGTGAAAAGACATTGGAATTTTTTGAAGAGATTCCAAAGAGAAACCTTTTCCAATGTTTCTCTTTGGCTTTTTCTTCCTTCTTCTTTTTATTATCTTTGCCGTTTTTACTTCTGCTCGGCGGCGACGCGGTCGCGGCCGATCTGGAAGAAAGGTTCGGCGTAGGCGCTGTTCCAAGTGCGGGCTTCGAACGAGCGGTTTTTCACCAGATTGAGGAAGCCTTCAAACTCTTTGAAGTAAGAGCCGTAGATGTGGAAGCTGTCGGAGATATCGACATAGCGGCCGACGGCGACCGGGGCGCCGATTTTTTCAGCCACGCGGTTTGCGATGACCCGCATGAGGTCAGTCAGCGCGAATATGTTCATGAAGGCGGCTTTGTAAGCGTCTCGCGAGCGCCAGTGCGTATTCATGTTGAGGATGTACGAGCGTGAACCGGGAGCGGTCTCGGTCAGCCTGAACCAGAGGCGTTGCAGGCAAGGCGGGTCGTCGGTGGGAGCGTCAAGCAGCGGGTTCCACGTTATCGCCTGAGCGCGCCTTGTTATCGGGCTGGCAGCCAAGCGGTCCACCGTGTAGGCTATCTGGTCCACATGCTTGCCCTCGATTTCGTAGTCGAAGAGGCGTTTATGATAGGTGTAGGTCCATTTGCCGGCTGCCGGGTCGATCCAGTGATCATGCACACCGTCCACCACTTCGAGGCGGTACACCTCAAGCTCTTCGAGTCCGGCGGGGAAAGCGCGGTGGATGCGCGGCTCTGCGAACGGGTCCTCGACGACCATCATCATGGTGCAGTCGCGGCTCGGCGGGTCGCCCGGCCTGTCGTATTCCGTGTGTATCTCGATGCCGTTTTCCCAAGCGGCGATGACTGATTTTTCCCATGCTTCCGGCAGCGTTGCGCCAGTGACTGCCAGCGCCGGCACGTTTCCCGTCTTCATTGATTTGCGCCTCCGTTCCCGCGTGGTTTTCCCGCGCGCTTCACGCTTTTTCCTTCGGGTACGACCCAATGGATTTGAGGACAATCGTCTCGCGCCGCATGTCCTTGAGAGCGGCTTTGACATTTTCATCGCTCTCGTGTCCTTCCAAGTCGACGAAGAACATATATTCCCAGCGGCCCGTCGGGGACGGGCGGGAGAGCATCATAGTGAGGTTCAGGTTGTGTTTCTCGAACGACTTGAGCGCGCGGTACAGAGTGCCCGGCTCGTGCCGCACGGAGAACAGCGCGGACGTCTTGTCGTCGCCGGACGGCAGGTTCTTTTCCCTGCCCATGACGAGGAATCTGGTCTTGTTGTCGCGGTGGTCTTCGATGCGGGGGCGGATGATTTTGAGTCCGTAGA
>JAKQBV010000499.1 GCA_029573925.1 bacterium | reverse complement strand
TGAGCTTCTTGACGACATCGCGTCTGGGAGAGGAACGCTCGAACATATTAGCTTGCTTGAAGAGCTGGCTTTGGTGGTCAAAGACACAACCATGTGCGGGCTTGGGCAGACCGCCTCAAATCCGGTTTTAAGCTCGTTAAGACATTTCCGGCGGGAGTACGAGCGGCATGTGGTTGACAAAAAGTGCGACGCGTTCGTGTGCCGTGGACTAGTGGGAGCTCCATGTCAGAGCGCCTGTCCGCTGGACACTCAGCCGTGGCGTTACATTGCGCTTCTTGAAAAGGGCAGACTTGAGGAGGCTTATTCCGTAATCAGAGAAACCAACCCGTTGCCTTCCGTGTGCGCGCGAGTGTGCGACCGCAAATGCGAGCAGAGGTGCCAGATGGGGGTTGGCGGGGGGGAGCCTGTCGCAATCCGCGCTCTCAAGCGTTTTGTTACGGATCGTTTCGACCCGGCGGCGCACAAGCCTGAAAGAAAACAAATAGCAAAGAACAAAATCGGAAAAGTGGCTGTAATAGGAGCGGGTCCGGCTGGGCTTTCCGCCGCTCATAATCTTTCTCTGCTCGGCCACAAAGTGACTGTTTTTGAGGCGGGCCGCACGATTGGCGGCATGCTCACAAGCTGCATACCCGCGTATCGTCTGCCGCGCGACATTCTATACAGGGAAATGAACGCGCTGATCGACGATAATGTTTCGGTCGAGTTAGGGAAAAAGCTTGGCGAAGATTTGACGATAGACAACTTATTCTCAAAGGGGCATAAGGCTGTTTTCCTAGCTATGGGCGCGGATAAAAGCCAGCGCCTCGCGTTAGAAGGCGAAACGCTTCAAGGCGTTTACACATCTATGGAGTTTTTGAAGGCGTTTAATTTGAGAGGCGAAGAATTAGCAGGCGGCCATGTTGGAATCATAGGCGGCGGCAATTCGGCGGTGGACGCCGCAAGAGTGGCCATGCGGCAGGAAAACGTCGAAAGCGTAACTCTCATTTATCGTCGAACAGACCATGAGATGCCTGCTTATGCTGAAGAAGTGGAAGCAGCTCTTGAGGAAGGAATTCAACTCAAGACGCTAGTGTCTCCTGTGAAGATACGATACATCGACACAGCCGAAAAAGAGGGAGTGAAAGTTCATAAAGGCGTGACGGCGGTGAAGATACACTCGCATGGTGGGCGTCTGGTCGGGATTGAGTGTGTTAAGAACCAGCCCGGCGAGATGGACTCCAGCGGGCGGCGCAAGCCTGTGCCTGTTCCCGGTTCAGAATTTAAAATTTCTCTAAACACTCTTATTGTCGCCATAGGCGAAAGCCCGGACAGCGCGTGTCTTGCAGAAATGGGGCTGAAGCTGGACAAGAGCGGAAGGGTGGAGGTTGACGCAAGGACATTGGCGACAAGCAGGGAAGGCGTTTTTGCGGGCGGCGACCTTGTGACAGGCCCGTACACTGTCGTAGACGCGCTCGCCGCGGGGAAAAAGGCGGCGAAGATAATTGACAGATATTTGAGGGGCGAAGAACTGATTGAGCCGCGCGCGCCGATGCTTCCCGATGTTTACATAGAACCGGCAGATGCCGACCCTTCGGAATTTGAAAACGCGGAGAGGGCGGAGCCTGAGCTTATTCCAGCCGAAGCAAGAAGGAAGAATTTTCGCGAAGTAGAGAATGCGCTAAGTTTGGAACAGGCGACCGCCGAAGCGAGAAGATGTCTTCGTTGCGACCTTGAATTCACGAGAGCCGCGGCGAAACCGGAATCCTCAGCAAACAATGCCAAGGACGCTAAACTATGATTAGACTCAGATTAAATGGTCTTGATGTTTTAGTCGAAGAAGGTTCCACGTTGCTTGAAGCCGCTCAATTCTATGGATTTCCCATTCCAACGCTATGCCACATGGAGGGACTTTCGCCGTATGGGGCGTGCCGTCTTTGCGTTGTTGAGATAGGAGAGGGGCCGCGTTCCAAACTGGTGACATCCTGCACATATCCTGTGGAAGAAGGGCTTGTGGTCAGGACCGCCTCCGCGCGCGTGCTGCGGGCCAGAAAAATGATTATTGAGTTGCATTTGGCGTCGTGCCCGCAATCGAAGACTATACAGGATCTTGCCTCGGCGCACGGAGTGCGGCAGCAGCGTTTCAAGCAGGAGCACGAGGATTGCGTGCTATGCGGGCGGTGTGTGAGGATGTGCAACGAGCAGATGATGGCGGGAGCGATAGGATTTTACGGCAGAGGGGAAAAGCGAGCAATAGGGACGCCTTTCGATGTAAAGTCGGAGGTCTGCCGTTTGTGTGGGGGATGCATGCGCGTGTGTCCGGCATGCCAGTTGCGCTGCACATACGCCGAGCCTGACAAAGCTGTCTGCGGCGGCTGCGCAAATATTGAGCCGCCGTGCGTGGAAAAGGAACAATTTGACGACATGATGTGCTACATGAAGCCGTGTGTCGCCTGCGAGATAAAAAAATGACAACAATGTAAAAGGAGAGCGGAAATATGTCGACAACTTATTCGAAGGTGAACGCGTCCGCGGCTACATTGACGAAAAACCGCACGGAGGAATCGATATCTCCCGCGAGCGGAATGTGCGTGACGTGCGTGGACGGATGCGTGGGGATGTGCGAGATCGGGAAGTCCGCGTACAGAGGGCACGAGGTGATTTATCCTCAGCCTTTCGGCGTAATCACCACCGCGTCGCAGAAAGCTTATCCGGTCGACTATTCCCATTTCAACATAATGGGAACGGCGGTGGGCGCGCACGGAGTAGCGGCAGACAGCGACAAAGCAATATTTCCGGCTGTCAATCTGGAAGTGGTTTTCGGGCGCGACAATAAAATCAAGTTCAAGTATCCATGGCTGATATCCGGCATAGGCTCGACCGACATAGCAAAAAACAACTGGGAAGGCCTCGCGATAGGATCTGCCATAGCGGGAACTGGATTGACAATCGGCGAGAACGTCGTGGGAATGGACCCGGACGCGACTTTCAAAAAAGGTAGAGTGACGGACACCGTCGACTTGAAAAGAAGAGTTAAATTGTACAAAGACCATCAACGGAACGGGTACGGCGCGATAATCGTGCAGGCAAACGTGGAAGACACGATGCTCGGCGCGCAGGAATACGCGATAGATAAGCTAGGGGTAGAATGCGTTGAGTTGAAATGGGGACAAGGCGCGAAGGACATCGGAGGAGAAGTGAAGATATCCAGCCTTGAGAAAGCGCAGCTTCTTCATTCGCGCGGTTACATCGTGCTGCCTGATCCGACCGACCCGGCGGTGATAAAGGATTTTGAGAAGAAGGCGTTCAAAGAGTTCGAGAGGCACTCCAGAGTGGGAATGGTGACGGAGGAGTCGTTTTCGGCGCGGGTGGCGCAACTGAGAAAGGCCGGAGCGAAAAACGTGTTTCTCAAAACAGGCGCGTACAGGCCTGCGGACCTAGCTCGCGCGGTTGTTTACTCTTCTCGGCACAAGATAGACCTGCTCACTGTCGACGGAGCGGGCGGTGGAACGGGAATGAGCCCATGGCGAATGATGAACGAATGGGGAATGCCTCCCGTATATCTGCACTCTTTGCTGTATCAATATGTAAAACGCTTGGCGGACAGAGGCGAGTATGTGCCTGCGGTCGCTGTGAACGGGGGTTTTGCGTTCGAAGATCAAATATACAAAGGGCTGGCGATGGGATCTCCTTTTGTTAAGATGGTCGGAATGGCTCGCGCTCCTATCGCCGCGGCGATGGTAGGAAAAACGATCGGCCGCACAATAGCCGAAAGACAGATACCCGTGTATGTGGAGCGTTTCGGACACACCAAAGACGAGATATTCGTGACCTCCGGCAGTCTCCGGGAGGAGTTGGGAAAGGAGGAGTTCGATAGGATCCCGACGGGCGCAATAGGTCTATACACTTACTATGAAAGACTGGCGCAGGGTCTTAGGCAACTCATGGCAGGCAACAGAAAATTCGGACTTGATTATATTTCGCGCGATGACATCGCGGCTCTGACGCGGGAGAGTTCCGACGTCAGCGGGATTCAATACATTATGGACGCGGACTCCGATGAAGTTGAAAAACTATTATCTTGAACTGAGAACAAAGAGATAAACTGAGCCCGCCGAAGAGGCGGGTTTTTGTTTGAGTGGCATTTTTCTGACTCTTGGCTAGTCCTGAAAGATTGACAACCGCCGCCCTGATATTAAAATGTTATGCCTGTGAAGTCGTTCTGTTTC
This sequence comes from bacterium, assembly GCA_029573925.1. GTDB lineage: Bacteria > UBP15 > UBA6099 > UBA6099 > UBA6099 > UBA6099. Next base: position 21,286 of record JAKQBV010000499.1, on the reverse strand, counting down.
TTGTTCATAGCGGAGCTAGTTGGTGGAAATCGGCCCGCCTTTTGAAAGTCGCAATGTTTTTTTCCGCCCCCATAGCTCAGGCGGATAGAGCGCCGGATTCCTAATCCGGGTGCAGAGGTTCGAGTCCTCTTGGGGGCATCATCAAAACGAAAATAGATTGTCGATTCTGAACTGTCGCTCTGGTTTTCAACATGGAAAAAGCCAACAGAAGAGGAGTTTACCTTTGATGATTGGAGAAAAAGCTTTAAAAAGAGTTCTTTCCCAAACCCCTTTCTGAAATATTTCTTAATATTATAAAAAATCAAAAAACTTTTTTAGTAATTTGCGAGAACCGCTTCATGCCCAAAGGGAAGAAATTTGATCATGGCACACATGTTAATGCGTAAAATCATCTGATAACATACATATTATGTTTGGCCAAAGTTGAGAATATTGCGGCCTTCTAAATAAAAAACATCAAACAGCGCTTTCTATCGACGAGACCGGGTTGCTAAAACATCCGCGATTGTAGAAAGAAGGCAGGAGATTTCAAAAGGTTTCTGCAGGAAGCCGACGGCTCCGTCATTAATAACTCTGGTAGCGCTCTGGTCGATGCTGTATCCGGAACAGACAATAACTTTGACGTTCGGATTGATTTCGCGAAGCAGTCTGAAAGTTTCTACGCCGTCAATCTCCGGCATCATCATGTCGAGAATTACCAAGTCGATTTCGTTCTCGAGTTTTCTATAAAGCTCAAGGGCGCGAGCCGCGCCGGAGGCGGCGATAGGATTCAGGCCGTTGATTCTGAGTATTTCGACTGTTATTTCGAGAAAATCTTTGTCGTCGTCCACGACGAGAATTGAGCCTTCGACTTTTGGGGCGATTTTTTCAAGGGGGGTTTCTGACGCCGAGGGAGCCGGGTCTTTAATAATCGGGAAATAGATGTCCACCTTTGTGCCTTTTCCCGGAGCGCTGTCTATGCTAATGAACCCTTTGTGCCGCTGCACTATGCCGAGAGTGATGAAAAGACCGAGGCCGGTTCCTTTTCCGCGTTCTTTTGTTGTGAAAAAAGGCTCGAATATTTTGTTGGTCACGTCCGCCGTCATTCCCTTTCCTGTGTCGATGACTGAAATGCGGCAATATTCACCGGGCGACGAGGCTGGGATGGCGGCGCAGTCGCTGTCGCCAAGAAGCACATCTTCGGCCAGTATGGTTAGGACGCCGTTTTCAGGGATAGCGTCGCAAGCGTTAATGCTAACGTTAAGAAGAGCCTGAATGGCTTGGTTGAAATCCAGAGACATCTTTGAGGAGCTTTTTGAGGTGTCGGAGCATATATTGATTTTTTTTGAGATGGAGCGACGTAGAAGATCGAGAAGTTCCGAAACAAGAGCCTCAGCGGAGATGGCGCGCACATCCAGTTTTTCCTTGCGCGCGAATGTGAGCAGATTCATAGTCATGTCTTTGGCGCGCGCGGCGACTTTCTTGATTCTCTCGGCGTGCTTGAAATTCGGATCGGATGTTTCGAGGTCGTCCAGAAGTATGGTTGTTGTTGAGATGATGACGGCGAGGATGTTGTTGAATTCGTGGGCAATGCCTCCGGCGAGTTTGCCGATAGCGTCCATTTTCTGAGACTGAATGAGTTGGTCCTGAGTCCTTAATAGTTCGGCGGTGCGCGCAGCGACAAGTTCCTCGAGTTTTTCGCGGTGTCTCTGCAATTCGATTTCAGCAAGTTTTCTTTCGGTGATGTCGTTGGCTATGGCTAAGAGGCACTTGTTGCCATCAGGGTCCGTAAACAGGGATTTAATCGCCACCTGCCATCTTTCGCGGCCGTCGATCTCAGTGAGCTTTTCTTCGTTGATGTTAGGCTCGCCGGTGGCGAACACCTGTTCCTCGACGGCCCTAAAAACGTCCGCTTCTTCTTTGCGGATGAAATCATAGTCGGTTTTTCCTATCATCTCTTCGACCGGCAGTTGAAACATGTCGCTGATTATTCTATTTATGAGAGTCCATCTGTGTTCGCTGTCTTTCACGGCTAGCGGATGGGGGATCGCGTCGATGACTCTCTGAAGGAAATCTCTTGTTTTCTTCAGTTCGGCGGTCCGGGTCTCCACCAATTTTTCCAGTCGCACATTCTGCTGTTCTTTGGCGTTCCAGTTCGTTACGTCGGCTAGAGTAATTATCGCGAGATCGCTCGACAAGGGAATAACCGAGTGGAGCAAGTTTTTGCCGTCTCTGACGTCTTCGAAAACCATTTTACGTCCTGACGCTAGACATTCATGCAATATTATTTTCCTGTGCTCCGCCACATCAGGGAGCATGAACTTTTCAAAATGGTTTCCGATCAACTCTTCGGCGGTTCTATTCAAATTCAGGCATGCCGCATTATTGCAGAATTCGAAAATCCCACTTTTATTAATTATGAGAGTCGGGACGTCGATAAAGTTCAGGATATCCGGATCAGGCGGAGTTTTTATCGAATCCCAGTGAAGCATGTTGTTCTCTTCGACATTCATTGCGCGCCACTCCTGTCGTTTTCAACCCGAAAATATAAGAACTCTATTAGGCAAAAGCAAACATCTCCGGCGCCGGATGACTTAAAAAAAGACGCCGCGAGCGAATCGGAGAGCTTCATTTTGCGGACAGATCGGAAGAGCAGTTCGGGCATTTGACAGCTCTAACGGATATGGTTGTAACACAGAACGGACATTCCATTGTGGTCGGGGCTTCCGTCGGAGCGGGTTGAGGCTGCTTTTTCAGCCTGTTCACCTGTTTGACAATCATGAATATCACAAACGCGATGATGATGAAGTCGATGACTGTGGAGATGAAAACGCCGTAATTTATTGTGGGAGCGCCAGCGGCCTGAGCCTCGGCGAGAGAGGCGTATGTGGCGCCGTTGAGTGTCACGAAAAGGTTGGCGAAATCCATACCGCCCATAAGTTTGCCGATAGGGGGCATGATAATGTCGTTTACCAGAGATGTGACGATTTTTCCGAAGGCGGCGCCGATAATCACGCCGATGGCCATATCCAGCACGTTGCCTCTCATTGCAAATTCCTTGAATTCTTTGAGCATAGCGGCCCCCCTCTAATACGAGTATTTACGGATTATATTACAACTATTCTGTTGAACGCGCAATAATCGAATGGCGCTCTATAGACGCGGCGGAGCGAAGTTGAAGATGACAAGTTGCCCAATCGCGGCGCCATACTGGAAGCCGATTGGAACAGCGCGTAAACAGGTTGGACAATGACTATGGTTTAGCGGAGCGAACCGGGTTAAAATAGATGTCATGTGTTTTTTGGAGGAAGGGTAGATGATTAGATTTGTTAAGGGAGCGCTCGTCGGATTGTTGGTGGCGCTGGGCGCGACGGCTTTCATGTTGGCATACGTTAATTCACCGGCGAATGTAAACGACGGGCCTAGAACTTTCTCGATTCAGAGAGGAGACAACGCGACTTCCGTTGCGATGAGACTGCGCGAGCAGGGATTCATAAGAAGTCCGTCTTACTTCCTGCTAGTCGCGACGTTAGGCGAACAGACGACATCGCTGATGCCGGGAAGATACACGATATCCGGCACAATGAGCGCTAGAGATATCCTTGCGAGGCTTGCCTTTGGGAACCCGGAGGAGTCGGTTGACAGGGTTACGTTTCCGGAAGGGATGACCGCCGAAGAAGTGGCGATGAGGCTTGAGGAGTTCGGTTTGTGCGACGCGGATGAATTCATGGCGGTCGCTGAAGACCCGGAGGCGCATGGCATAGACACGAGCGGGATTTATCCTCCGACGCTAGAGGGATTCCTTTTTCCCGACACGTATTTTATCGATGAAAAGACCACATGCAAATCGATGGCAAAGAGGATGACGGCAGAATTTTTCAAGAAGTTCGGGTCTGCCGAATCGGCGCGCGCGGCGGAACTGGGAATGTCGCCGTTAGAGGTTGTGACGCTGGCGTCGCTGGTGGAGAAGGAGGCGCGGCTGACGTCCGAGCGCGGGTTGATATCCGGAGTGATCCACAACAGGCTGAAAGCGAAGATGTTGCTGCAGATAGACGCGACGGTGCAGTACGCGCTGCCGGAACGCAAGGAGAGGCTGCTTTACAAGGACCTCGAAGTGGACTCTCCGTATAACACGTACAAGAGGGCAGGGCTTCCTCCGGGGCCGATATGCAATCCGGGGACGGCCGCCATCCGCGCTGCGCTATATCCTGAAAAATCAGACTATCTTTATTATGTGGCAAGGGGCGACGGCGGACATACATTCAACCGCACGTTCGACGAACATGTGCGCTCGAAGCGGGGAGCGGGAAGATGAGCCTGACAGGCCGGGCCTTGCGAAAAACTTTGCCGAAAGGCTGTTTATGAACGGCATCGGGAGGGAAATCTGGCTGCGCTCGGTGGACGTTCCTTTTCACAGGTCGTTCAGGTCGTTCGGCGCTCCCGTGCTCGCTCCTTTTCACATATCTTTCGCCGTCACATACAGGTGTCTCAACCTGTGCCAGACGTGCCAGAGTTTCAAGAAGTCCCGCTTGAGGGAACTGACTCTTAACGAATACGCTAGCGTGTTCGACAAGATGACTTTTTCGCCGTTCTGCGCGACGTTCACCGGAGGAGAGCCGTTTCTGAGGCAGGACTTCGGCAAGATAGCTGCGCTGGCATGCAAGAAGATTAAACCGGCGATGGTGATGTTCGAGACTTGCGGAGATCATCCTGAACGCGTGCGCCGCGTGGTCAGCGCGCTCGCCGGACACTATACCGATATCCTTTTCATCGTGTGGATATCAATGGATGGGACCGGGGAAGAATTGGATACGATGCGGGGCGGGGTTCCGGGGTCTTTCGAATCGGCTCTGAAGACATATCGGCTGTTGCGCGGTTCTGCGGCGACAAATCTTCTGGTCGGGTTCAACGCGGTGGTGTCGCGTTATAACGCGGCGCTCGCGACCAAGCTGCTGGATGATATTTTCATGCTGTATCCGGACCTTGTGTCGCTGGACGCGGCGGGAGGCGCGGAGGCGCTGGGCGTCGCGGGCGTGGACGTTTCTCCGACTGCCGACGAATTTGCCGTGGCGGCCGGGGCGTATCTTGAAAAACTCAAAGCTCTGAGAGGCAGGGGCGAGATAAGGTTTATGAAACGGCTTCTGGCGCGCCGCGCGGAAACGGCTCTGGAAAGCCTGCGGACAAATGACAGGGCGGGCAACTGTTTCGCGGGACACGCTTATCTATACATTGATCCGAGAGGCTCGGTGTGCGACTGCCCGGTGGCGGCGCGCGAGATGGGCGACCTGCGGGAGAACGACTATTCGCTCGAACGCGTGTTGAAATCCGCCACCGCGCGGCAAGTGCGCAAACAGGTCAACTCAGGGGTGTGCGCGTGCGCGATGTCGGCTCCGGCATTGGCGAACATGTTCATGTCTCCGGCAGGATACGTTAATCTCGCCGGATCAAGCTTATAGAGGAGCGGGGATGGAAATATTCGAGATAAATCCCAGAACCCCGGAAGACGCCGAGGTGGAGTTGTTGAGGCTTGGCGCGCAGGGAGAGGGCGCGGCAGGATCGCGGCTTTTGTTTCAGGCGCTTCTGGTCAGAGGCTTGCTCCCGGAGGAAGCGCTCGCGCTGAAGGATGAAATGTCGGCCGCAGGAGGCGACGCCACGTTGCCGCTGTCGGTGTATCAGGTGGGCGGAGGCGGGTCTGTCGACGTGATTCTGACGGGAGCGCTTGACGCGCACCGCCGTTGCGCTTCGGCAATCGTTTCGCGCTCCCGCGCTCTCGAATCCGTGGCGGCTTCAATGAACCGGCTGATTTCGCGGCTCGACGGCTCCGCGCCGACTCCGCCGGCGCTTTGGCCGGACGGGCCTATGCCCTTCGGCTCCCGCACTTACGTAATGGGAATAATCAACGCGACGCCGGACTCATTTTACGACGGAGGCCGGAACATCGATGTCGGCGCGGCGCTCAATACCGTCGCTGATATGGCGGACACCGGAGTCGATATAGTGGATGTCGGCGGGGAGTCAACGCGACCGGGTTCATCTCCTGTGGGCGAAGAGGAGGAAATCCGCCGCGTTCTTCCTCTAATAAGGGAGATACGCGCTTCGTTCCCAGCGTTGAGGATATCAATAGACACGTACAGGGCGAAGACAGCCGAGGCTGCGCTATCGGCGGGCGCGGGAATGATAAACGACATCTCCGCAATGAGGATCGACCCTGACATCGCGCGGGTGGCGGCGGAATACGGGGCTCCGCTATGCCTGATGCACATGAGGGGCGAGCCGCGCAACATGCAACTGAATCCTTCATATCCCGGCGATGTGTGTTTCGAGATAAACACGTTTTTCTCCGAACGCATACGCGCGGCGGTGGAAGCCGGGGTGAAAGAAAGCCAGATTATCATCGACCCCGGAATAGGATTCGGAAAAACGGCGGAGCATAATCTGGAGATACTCAATCGACTGGACGAGTTCAGGCCGCACGGCAGGCCGATTCTCATAGGGGCGTCGAGGAAGAGTTTTATCGGCGCGGCGCTCGATCTGCCTGTGGAGGAAAGGCTTGAAGGGTCGCTGGCGGCGGCGGCGCTCTCTGTCGCGCGAGGAGCGGATATCGTTCGCGTCCACGATGTCCGCGCGACTGTCCGCGCGGTTAGGCTGGCGGATGCCGTCGTCAGAAAAAAAAGGATGCTGGAACGCAATGATTGAGATTGACGCGCAGGGGATGAAAGCAGGCGAGTTCGCGGAAATCCTCTGCGAATGCTGCAGGAACGCTCCTCTGGCGTACTATTGCCCGGCGTGCGATTACAAAGTGTGCGGCGACTGCGTGCGCCGGGCGTTCCGCAAGAGACGGGACGGCTCGCTCGTCTGCAAGCGCTGCGGCCACACCGACCGCACGCTCGACACTTTCATCGGCCCTGATAAACCGTAAACAGGGGCGACGATTCATCGATTTTTTTAAATTGAAACGCAGTATGAAGAGGAACCGACGGAGAGCGGCTGTAGCTATTCTCCGCCAAGGCAGCCGCACGCCGCCGAGATGTCAGCTCCGCGGCTCTGCCGAACGAGAGCGTCAATATTGTTGTTAAGCAACACGCGACGGAACTTCTCCACCCTGTCGCCGGGCGGCGTCCTGTATTTCGCTCCCGGAAACTCATTGAACGGAATTAGGTTGATTTTGCAAGGAATGTCAGAGACGAGCGCTGCGAGCGCTCGGGCGTCGGACTCCGCGTCGTTCACCCCGTCCAGCATAACGTATTCAAATGTGATCCTTTCCCGCGGTCTGAGGGGATATCTGCGGCAAGCGGCCATAAGTTCCGGCAAAGGGTTCTTCTTGTTGACAGGCATTATCTGAGAGCGGATTTCGTTGTCCGGCGAGTTGAGGGACACCGCCAGTCTAGCCAGACCGAGCCGCCCCAAATCCCCCATCTTTCTAATTATTCCGGATGTCGAAACAGTGATTCTGCGATAGGACATGCCCATTCCGGATTCGTCGGTGAGGACTTTAAGCGCCTGCGCCAACGAGTCGAAATTCATGAGCGGCTCGCCCATTCCCATCATCACGATGTTGGTCAATGCCGCGTCCGGTCCGAGCGCGCGGCGCGCGATTATTATCTGGTCGAGTATTTCACCCGGCGACAGGTTGCGTGTCAGCCCCAGCCGACCTGTCAGGCAGAACCCGCACGCCAGCGCGCACCCGCACTGGCTTGATACGCACAGCGTCAGCAACCCGTCCGCCGGAATCAGCACGCTTTCTATCTTGGCTCCGTCGTAAAGGTTGAAAATGAACTTCCTAGAACCGTCGGAGGATTTGATTTCTTTATCGAGCGTCAGCGCGTCCGCTTTGTAATTCTGGGAGAGCTTTTCCCGCAGGCTCTTGGATAAGTCCGTCATTTCGTCGAATGACCCCGCAAGCCCGCGCCACAGCCAACGCTCTATCTGTTTTGCCCTGAACGCCGGTTCGCCGCATGTCTTCACTGCTTCCCTAAGCGCTTCCGGCGTCAGATTCTTTATCGATTCATTATTTTCCATGTTTGCCATCCCGGTGTAAGATTATAGCGGACGAATCGAAGACGGGGAACAGAAACGTGATTGTGACGGGAATCAAGCCTGCGGAAACAAGCCTGTATTTCATCACCGACGACAGGCGCAGCATGGGGCGGAGCGCGGCGGAAACCCTCGCGGCGGCCGTGGCCGGAGGCGTAAAGCTCGCGCAATACCGTCCCTCGGGATTGTCCGACGCCGAGTTTCTGCGCTCAGCCCGCGCGCTTGCCGACATCGCAGGGTCCGCCGGATGCGCTCTATTGTTGAACGACCGGGCCGACATCGCGCTCGCCGCAGGCGCCGCTGGAGTTCACCTCGGACGCAACGATATTCCGATCCCCGACGCGCGGCGCATCCTCGGCGCTCGCGCCCTAATCGGCTACTCTGCCCATGACCCCGCCGAAGCTGCCGCCGCGCAGCGCGCGGGCGCGGACTTCATCACTTACTCGCCGATATTCCCGACCACATCCCACTCTCTTCCCCGCCCGGCCGTCGGCGCGCGCGGGTTGCGAGACATCATAGACTCTGCGCGCCTGACCATTCCTGTGTTCGCCCTCGGCGGCGTCGGACTCGAACAGATACCCGAACTCAAAGCGGCAGGCGTCCGCCGCGCCGCCGTAGTCACCGCAATCACCGAACAACCCGACATGGCTCTCGCCGTCTCCTGCCTTATCGCCGCACTGGATGGTTAGCCACAGTCTTTTTTATGTCTTATCGACGTCGTTTTGTTTTTTAATCACAGATTCTGTTTTATTGTTATTGATCGTAATATATAATAAATTAAACGAAGTCGATTTTAATATATCGGTGGCATATGACGCAACAAATACAACCGCTGGCTGAAGTGTTCGGTTTTCTTGTTTCCGACCTGAGCAAAAAAGCTGACCGCTATAGAGCGAACAGACTGTGCCCATTCAACAATAAAGTTCCGAGTTGCACTAAAGACAAGGCAAAAAGTCCTTTGGGAGTTTGTAGTATTTATCACAAAGGGAAGCCGACGATAACATGTCCCGTTCGATTTAGAGAGGAATGGATAATCGCGGACGATGCGGCGTCGTTTTTTTTCAATGAATCAACAAGCTGGAGTTCGCTGACAGAAGTGCGGTTAAATGATATTAATGGCAAGTCTGCTGGAAACATTGATATGGTTCTAGTCGCGTATGATGATGATGGAAAAGTAAAGGATTTCGGCGCGCTTGAAGTTCAAGCCGTATATATATCCGGCAATGTTCGGGAGCCTTTTGAGAAATACATGAGAAATCCGAAGGATCAAGCATCAGCGGATTCGGCGGGAGACTCGTATTGTCCCCGTCCGGATTTTCTCTCTTCATCAAGAAAAAGGCTTGCGCCGCAGCTTCTATTTAAGGGTGGTATTCTTCATAGCTGGAATAAAAAAATTGCTGTGGCGATAGACAAGAGTTTTTTTTCGATGTTACCGAACATAACACAAGTTTCAAAGTCAGAGGCCGAAATAGCATGGTTCATATACGATCTTGTGCTGACAAGAGAGAAGGGGGAAGAACAAGAGAGGTATCATCTAAAAAAAGTGGATGAAGTATACACTCGCTTTGAGCCTGCGCTTATTTCAATAACCTCTCCGAACCCCGGAAACATCGAAGATTTTATCAAATTATTGCAGGACAAACTAGAGGAACAGACAGAGACTCCTCCGGTCAATAAAACCATAGAAAGGCCATTCTGAGTTGAGCGTGAAACGCGGACAGGGAATATTGTTTCCTGAGTTTGAGGAATGTTTGGAAATGCCGATCAAACCGGTCAACGTTTCATCTGTGCCGCAAAGGAGTCCTTTCAGATATCCCGGCGGCAAGACATGGTTTGTTCCTGTGTTTCGAGAATGGATGAACGAAAACGCGACAAATATAACCACTCTTGTGGAGCCGTTTGCAGGAGGCGGAATTATCAGCCTTACTGCATTGTTTGAGGATTTTGTTCAGAATGTGGTGATGGTGGAAATCGATGAAGATGTGGCTGCCGTATGGCTTAGTATTGTCAACGGGGACGCGGAATGGCTTGCTGACCGAATTGTCTCATTCGATCTTACAAAAGAGAATGCTGTGAAGGAACTTGCCAGAAAGCCGAAGAGCACCAAAGAAAGAGCTTTCCAAACTATTCTTAAAAATCGCACGATACACGGGGGAATCCTTGCGGACGGCTCAGGGTTCATTAAACATGGCGAGAATGGAAAAGGCATACGCTCAAGATGGTATCCCAGTACTATAGCCAAGAGATTGTTAGACTTGTCTGATATCGCTCATAGAATCGACTTTAGAGAAGAAGACGGATTATCGGTAATCAAAGAGCATGTTTCAAACGATTCCGCAGTTTTCTTCATAGATCCTCCATATACCGCAGGTGGAAAAAGGGCGGGAAGACGTTTGTATAAACATTTCGATATAGATCATGAATATCTATTTGAACTTTGCGGAGATATTCGCGGGGATTTTTTAATGACCTATGATAACTCCGAGGAAGTCAAAGAGTTTGCCTCAAAAATGAATTTTCAAACGAGGCTGATTCCCATGAATAATACACATCATGCAACGGTGTTTGAAATGGTGATTGGAAAAGACCTTTCATGGATGGATAGTGTTTGATGCAGCCCAAATTCACAACGATTATGTGTCAAAAACTTGTTCGCGCCTAGAATACTCTCTGATTGTATTGCTCGTGGAATGATAGCACGGTTTGTAGAAGAAATAATGGCTCTGAATCGGTATTGCCCATGATCACAAATTGTCTGTGACCGCCACTTCTTTTTCTGATATAATCAACACACATCATTCGGTATCTGCGATAAATCGGTTGTCGCTGTAAACATGAAACGGGGCGGATTCATGCACAAGAGCGTATATCATTTATTTTTGTCGAACGCGGGCCGGATGGGGGAAAGAGTTTTTCTGCGCCACAAGAAAGACGGGCGGTGGAAGGGGGTTACGTGGGACGAGCATTCCGCAGCGGCGGAGGCTGTCGGGCTGGCCCTCGTCAGGTTGGGCGTGGAAGCGGGGCGGCGCGTCGGCGTCGTTTCCGGCAGCCGCGTCGAATGGGTATTCGCCGACATGGGTATAATCTCCGTCGGCTGCGCCACAACAGCCGGTTATCCGTCATCTCCGGCGCGCGACATAGCGTACATCCTCGCTCACTCCGAATGCCCGGCGGTGTTCGTCGAAAACGCCGAGCAGATGCGAAAAATCATTGCCGAGTTGCCCAATCTGCCGGACATCAGGAAGATAATCGTGTTCGACCCCGAAGGCGCGCCGGAACACCCGATGGCGGTGTCGTTCGAGGATTTTCTGAACTTCGGGCGGGAGGCGGACGAAGCGGTCGCCGCAGAACGCCTCCGCAGAATCGACGCTCTCAAACCGGACGACACTGTCACAATCATATATACCTCCGGAACGACCGGCCCGCCGAAAGGAGCGATGCTTTCGCACGCAAACTGCGTGTTCATCGCGGAGACTTGCTCGGAACTCGAATTCGTGAAAGAGAGCGACGAATCGCTGTCGTTCCTGCCGCTCGCGCACGCGCTCGAACGCGTTGTTTTCTACGCGTCGATGGCGGCGGGCGGCGTAATAAATTTCGCGGAAAGCATCGAAAAACTCGGCGACAATCTGAAAGAGACGAAGCCGACGGTGCTGGTAGGCGTGCCGAGAGTATATGAGAAAATTCACGAGCGCGTGATGGCTAACGTCGCGGAGTCTTCGCGATTCAAACAGAAGATGTTCTACTGGGCGGTGGGTGTCGGACGCCGGGCGTTCAACCTGACCAGCCGGGGCGGGAGGGTCCCGGCGGGGACAGCGATCAAACTGGTGGTCGCGGATGCGCTGGTTTTCAAAAAAATCAAGGCGGCCGCCGGCGGGCGCATTCGATGGCTTGGCAGCGGCGGCGCTCCTCTCGTTCCTGAGTTACAGTATTTCTTCTGTTCCGTCGGTATGCCTCTCATTCAGGCTTACGGTCTCACCGAGACCGCAGCTCCCGCGATAATTACTCCCGTAGACGCCATCCGTATCGGAACCGTAGGCAAACGCATCGACGGCGTGGACGTAGAAATCGCTCCCGACGGCGAAGTAATCATCCGGGGGCCGAGCGTGTTCAAGGGATACTTCAAAAACGAGGATGCCACCCGCGAGGCGTTTGACCGCGACTGGTTCAAGTCCGGCGACCTCGGCTCGTTCGACTCCGAAGGCTATCTGTCCATCACCGGCAGAAAAAAAGACCTGCTCATCACTGCCGGAGGAAAAAACATTTCTCCTCAGAATCTGGAGCATCACTTCAGCGGCATACCGTTGGTCAGTCAGGTCGTCGTCTGCGGAGACGGGCGCAAATATCTCACCGCGCTTTTTACTCTGACCGAGGAAGACCTGCGGCGGTTCGCCGCCGAACGCGGGCTGAAAGAAGAGGCTGGAACTCCGCTTGCGCGGCATCCGGAGGTGGAGAAATTCGTCGCGCGCGGCGTGGAAGAGAAAAACAAGGAACTGCCGCCTTACGAGACAGTGAAGAAATTTAAAATCATCCCCGGAGAATTCACCATCGAATCAGGCGAAATGACGCCGACCATGAAAATCAAACGCAACGTGATATTCACAAGATACAGCGCGGAAATTGAAAGCATGTACGTTTGATGCCGGAATTCGCAGACCCGGCCTGCCAACCAGAGTTGGGAGAATTGTTGGAAGAGGTCCGCGCGCTGTTGAGGCTCAACCGACGGCGTCCGCGGCGTCCAGCAACGCCTGCTTCATCGACCTCAGAGTCCCCGACACTTCATCCGCTAGGTTTTCCAGAGGCACGATTCGCGACTCTTTCTCTGTCCGCAACTTGAACTCCGCGCCGCCCGCCTTAATCGACCTGTCAGATATGATTATCCGCATCGGGATGCCGCGCAGGTCGCAGTCGGCGAACTTGACGCCCGGCGACGCGTCGCGGTCGTCGAAAAGCGTCTCGACCCCCGCCTCATTCAACGCTTCGTAGTATTTCTCCACCAGCGCCTTAGTCTCCGCGTTTTTAGAAACCGCCGTTATCAGCGCCTCGAAAGGAGCCACGCTCACAGGCAGCGCAAGCCCGAACTCGTCGTTGTATTTCTCCGCCAGACACGCCAGCAGTCGCCCGACGCCTATCCCGTAAGAACCCATTATCACAGGCTTCATCTCTCCGTCTTCATCCACGAACTGCGCGCCGAGCGCGTTCGAATACTTCGTGCCAAGCTGGAAGATGTTGCCAACCTCGACCCCGTTCGCCACACGCAGCGCCGCGCCGCATTCGGGACATCCCGCCCCCTCGTAAACTATCGCTATCTGCGCCGTCATGTCTGGCTCATAGTCGCGACCGCAGTTCGAGTTGAGAAGGTGGAAGTCCTTCTCGTTCGCCCCGCAGACAAGGTTGGCCGAGCGCGCCACAAGCTCGTCCACTACAACCAGCGCCGCGCCCTTCTTTATCCCGACCGGAGACGCGAACCCGGCCACCGCGCCGACAGCCGAAATTTCCTCTTCGCGCGCCGGGCGCAACGTCGTCGCTTTTGTCAGGTTCTTCAACCCGGTGAAATTCACGTCCATGTCCCCGCGCACTATCGCGAACACAAGTTTCTCTGGCGCGTCAGGCCCGAACCCAGCCATAAAGAACACAGCCTTCGCGATTTTCGATTTTTCAACTCCGAGAAAATCCGCCACGCTTTCAATGGATGTCACATCCGGAGTGGAGACTTTTTCGAGCGGCAAGGGAGTCCCGCCGTCAATCGGCTCGGCGCAGAACTTTGCCACCTCCGCGTTCGCCACGTATCCGCACGCGTCGCAAATCGCCAGAGTGTCTTCTCCGATTGGAGTGACGTACATATATTCATGCGCCACGCTGCCGCCCATCAGTCCGACGTCGCTCTTTACCACCGTCACAGGCAGCCCCGCGCGCGCAAACATTCTCAGATACGCCTTGTAGTGCGCCTCGTACTGTTTCAGCATCCCAGCCTCGTCCCGGTCCAGCGAGTACGAGTCTTTCATCACGAACTCGCGAGTGCGGATAAGACCCCCGCGCGGCCTCACTTCGTCTCGGAACTTCGTCTGCAACTGATACACTAGGCAGGGGAGCTGCCGGTACGACTTCACCTCGGTCGCCGCCAGCGACGCCACCACTTCCTCATGCGTCAGCGCCAGCGCCATATCCCTGTCCCATCTGTCGCGGAACCGCAATAACACCTCGTCGATGGCGTCCCACCGGCCCGTTCGCTTCCAGATATCCGCCGGATGAACAACCGGCATCGTCAGCTCTTGGCCGCCAATCCGGTTCATTTCCTCGCGCAGAATGTTTTCTATCTTTTTAAGCGACCTGTGCGCAAGCGGCAGATAAGAGAATATCCCCGCCGCCAACATCCTGACATAGCCGCCCCGAAGCAGCGCCTCGTGAGATTTCAATTCGACGTCCGCAGGAGCCTCCCGCAGAGTTTCACCGAACAGTTTTGACACTCTCATGATATCTATCTTCCTTTATTGAACTCTTGCCCGCCGCCCGGCCGTCGGAGCCATCCCCGAAGCGACCCGTCAGACGCGCGTAATGATAACACAACAGCCGCCCCGTCTCAAGCCGAGCTCCTCCCTTGACTTGCCGCCGTCGTGGTGTAAAATAAAACAGTCAAGAGCGCGGGAATAGCTCAGTTGGTAGAGCATCAGCTTCCCAAGCTGAGGGTCGCGAGTTCGAGTCTCGTTTCCCGCTTATCCATAAAGCGCAAATATAAACTTATTGTTTATGTTTTTTATTGGTTTTGATTATCTAAAGTCAAAATTATCAAAAGTCGTATTTACTCCTATATATCCATATGTTGCGGTTGAAATATGCATCCGCTCGTATAGCCTAGAGTTCGAGCGTTCAACAGGCCATCTATTCTATAGAGTGTTCCCGTCATTATAAGTCTTTTCCACGTTCATCGGAGGCGAGGAAGAAGAGAACCGGAGAAGAAAATTAAAGTTTGAAAATGTAAGGTCTTATACTTAACATGTGAAATCAAGATGAGTTGTTGATTTACTTATTGGGTTGGCGAGGTTTTGCAGGTGTAAGCGCGACACTCACCAATATACCGAAAGAATCTAGGCATAGCTTATTGGAATGACAGACGAAGCAAAAAACAAAACGCAGAGAAACATGTCGGAATTGTCGCGCATAAATCGATATGCCTTCGTTATTGCGGCGTTCTGGACTTTTGCCGCGTGCGCGTCGATGTTATGGGGTTTTCAGCTTCAGCGCAACGGGATAATCACGCTTGCGAAGAGCCAAGCCCGCGCGGCTTTTCAAAAAGATATTCTTTACCGGAAGTGGAGCGCGGACCGGGGCGGGGTCTACATCAGGGCAAACGAGGCCACGCCTCCGAATCCGTATATCCCTGCTAACGCTAGGGAGATTGAGACGTCGGGCGGGGAGAAACTGACACTTGTGAATCCGGCATATATGACGCGGCAGGTTCACGAGATGGGAACGGATGAAAACGGAGTGTTCGGACACATTACGAGCTTGAATCCGATAAGGCCTGAGAACGCTCCGGACGAGTGGGAAAAGGAAGCCCTGAAACTGTTCGAACTAGGCGAAAAGGAAGCGGTGACTGCGGTAAAAACCGGCGATGGCGGCTCTCTGAGATTTATGAGGCCTCTGACAGTAGAGGCCGGGTGCTTGAAATGCCACGCGTCTCAAGGTTACAAGTTGGGAGAGATAAGAGGCGGCATCTGCGTGAGGGTTCCGCTCAAGCCGCTCAAGGAATCGGTGAGGAGCCACTTGACTGCGATAGCGGCCGGGCACGCCGCGCTCTGGCTGTTCGGCATTGTCGCCATAGCATCCGGCGCAAGGACTATCCGAAGAGAAACAAAGCAACGGTTGAGAGACGATGCGGCTTTGAAAGCCAGCGAGGAGTTTCTGAAGAAATCTCAGGAGATAGCTCATGTGGGTAGCTGGTCCCTCGATCTGTCTGACAATTCGATAACTTGGTCGGACGAGGTTTTCAGGATATTCGGACTTGAGCCGGGCAACATAGCCCCAACGTTTGACGCTTTCCTCGCGCTGATTCATCCAGAAGACAGGGGGCAGATTTCAGAAGCGTATGAAAAAGCGATAAAGAGCCATGAACTGACGGAGATCGTCCACAGGATAATCACTCCGGCTAAACGAACGAGGACGGTAAGGCAGAAAGCATTCATGGCGGACGCGGACGGAGGAGGCGCGAGGATAGTAGGCACTATCCACGACATCACCGAGCAACAGGCATACGAAGAAAGCCTTAAGATGTCTCGCAAGCTTTGGGAAGACACGTTCAACGCGATAACCGACGTTGTGTTGGTGATAGACAGAGAATTCAAGATATTGAAAGCCAACAGGATAGCCGAGGACATGTTCGGCTCGGATAGAATTGTCGGCGCGAAATGTCACGAGTTGTTCCACGGGCAGGATTCTCCGCGGCCATGGTGTCCGGCGCTTTCGGTTTCGGACACTAAAGGATCAAGGCGCGTCCAGATAAAGGAAGATTATCTGGGCGGCAGATGGTTTGATTATTCGGCGCATCCGATCTCCGACGAGTTCGGAAATGTGACCCAGATCGTTCTGGTGGCAAGGGACATAACCGAGAAGAAAAGGGCGGAAGAAGAAGCGGCCCGGACCGCGTCGCTTAACGAGTTGCTCCTTGATTCGTTCCCTCATCCGGCGATGCTCATAGATAAAAACAAGAAAATACTCGCCGCAAACAGGATAGCGAAGAAGATGGGCGCGGCACAGGGAGAAAGCTGTTGGAGCAGTTTCGCGGGAATGGCCCGCGCGCCGGGAAACGGGGACACGGGAAAAGGAGTCGCCGCTCCATCCGCCTGTTCTCATCACTGCGACTTCTGTCTCGCTGAAAAGGCTTTCGCGGATATGGAGTCAAAACAGGACTCCAACGTCGGGTTAAAGGGCGGGATATGGGACACACACTGGGTTCCCGTCGATGAAAACGCATATCTGCACTACGCGGTTGATATCACGGAAATCAGGAAGGCAGAGGAGGCTCTGAGGAAATCGGAGCGGGACCTTGCCATAAGAAACAGAATAGCGGATGTGTTCCTTGCGCGCTCTTCAGGCGATGACATGTTTGCGGAAGTGCTGAGTGTGGTTCGCAAAGAGCTTGGGAGCGAATACGGATACTTCGGCTATATAGACGAAAAAGGAGATTTCGTTTCCGCTTCTATGACGAGGGAAGTGTGGGATGTCTGCCAGATCCCTGAAAAGGCAAACTTGTTTCCGAAAGACTGCTGGAGCGGGCTGTGGGGACGTTCGCTTATAGAAAAAAAGACGATATTTTCAAACGAGCCGCTGAAGGTTCCGCAAGGCCATGTTCCGCTGGACAGGGCGGTAGCGGCGCCGATTGTCTATTCGGGAAAGCTTATAGGGCAGTTGGCGCTGGCAAACAAAAAAGACGATTATACGGATAACGACATAAGGTTGATCGACTCGATAGCGGAATACATAGCGCCGACCCTTCATTTCAGGTTGACCGCCGAACGCGAAGAGCGCGACAGGAGGAAAGCGGAAACAGCGATACGTTCGATCATAGAGGGCACGGCGGCGTCGACAGGCAAAGACTTTTTCAGGTCGCTGGCAAAGAACCTCGCGCAGGCGCTTTCAGTGAAATACGCTCTCATTGCCGAGCACCCGGCGGACGCTCCCGGCAAAGCGCGCTCGCTGTCCTTCTGGGTGGGGAAAGGATTCGCAGACGATTTCGAATATGATCTGGCCGGAACGCCGTGCGCCGAAGTGTACGAAGGAGGCAAAGACATCTGCTATTTCCCGAAAAGCGTCAGAGAACTTTTTCCAGATGACGGGGATCTGGCGAAAATGGGGGCGGAAAGCTATTTGGGAACGTTGATGACGGACTCGGCCGGAAAACGCATAGGGCACGTGGCGGTTCTTGACGACAAGCAAATGGCATTCGATTCTGACACGAGAAAAATCCTGAAGGTGTTCGCGGCGCGGGCGCAGGCTGAGATCGAAAGGCTGGGATCTGAAGAGCAGCTTAAGAGACACAGGGACAGGCTGGAAGAAATTGTCGCAGAGAAAACCGTCGAACTAGAAAAGGCGAACCAAGCGGTGTTCCAAACGATGAAATACCAGATGGTGGCGCGGCTCTCAATGGGTTTGTCTCACGAGATAAAGAACCCATTGGCGATTATGAAAACGCACGCCGAGCTTCTTGAAACCAATGAAGCGGTGGCTAATATCGGCGACGATGAGATTAGCTATTCTCTGTCGGTTTTGTTGAAACAGATCGACCGGATATCGACTACGCTGGACAACCTGAGGATTCTATCCAGAGAAAAAGCTTCCGAATTTAAAAACATCGAAATCAAGCGTATGATCGGCGAAGTCATCAAGATGTTCTATCCGGCTTTAAAAAAAGCGGGAATAACGGCAAGGCAGTCTTACGCTGAGGACGCGCCTTCGATTATAGAAGCGGACGAGACGAAGATGATGCAGATGCTGACGAATCTGGTGTTTAACGCCATGGAAAGCATGTCCGAGAGAGGCGGCAAGTTGACGTTGTCCCTTGACTCTCTGGAATCCGGCAGGCTCTGTCAGATATCGGTGTCAGACACAGGTCGCGGCATTTCTAAAGACAACATGAAGAAGGTGTTCGACCCGTTCTTCACGACGAAATCGGGAGGAACGGGAATGGGGCTGGCGATTTGCGCGGGCATGGCGGAGGACCACGGCGGCTCGATAAGCGTGGAAAGCGCGGAGGGCGAAGGCGCGACCTTCAGGTTGACTCTTCCAGCGAGCCAGAGCGCGACTAAGAGGAACGGAGAGAAGGCATGAAGGCGAGAATTCTGGTTGTGGACGACGAGGCTGACCTTTGCAAAGGCGTGGAGATAGCTCTGAAACGAGACGGCTATCATGTCGAATCAGTTTTTTCAGGTGAAGAGGCTGTAGAGGTTCTTCAGGAGAAAAGCTTCGACCTGATTATTCTCGATTACAAGATGACCGGCATGGACGGGCTGGAAACCTTGCGGCAAATCAGGGAGAGATTCGGCGACGTCAGCGTCATATTTATCACCGCGCACGGGGATCAGGAGCTTGCCATCAGAAGTTTGGAGCTTGGAGCGACCGAATACCTGCACAAACCGTTCAACCTCAAAAACCTTTCTTTCAGGATTTTCAAGACGCTGAAATTGCATTTGCTGGAAACAGAGATAAAAGACCTGAAGAAGAATAGCAGAAACAGCTTTTCCGGCATTGCGACGAGAAATGAGAAGATGAAAGAGATAATGGAGATAGTAGACAGGGTGGCGAAGCATTCAACGCCGGTGCTGATAACGGGCGAGACGGGGACGGGGAAAGAAGTTATAGCGTCCGCGATACACCACAACACGATGAATCCGAGGAAAGAGAAGGCGTTTCTGACGATAAACTGCGGGGCGGTGCCGGAGCCGCTTATAGAAAGCGAACTGTTCGGGCATGTAAAGGGCGCGTTTTCAGGGGCGGTTGTGGACAAGCAGGGCTTATTTGAGGTCGCAGACGGGGGAACAATCTTTCTGGATGAACTTACAAGCGCATCTCCAGCTCTCCAAACAAAACTGCTTCGCATACTCGACTGCGGCGAATACTTAAGGGTGGGCGACACCGCTACAAGGAAGGTTGACGCGCGGGTTGTCGCCGCAACAAACAAGGACATCCCCGGCGAAATCGAGAAGGGCAACTTCAGGATAGACCTTTATCACAGGCTCAAGGTGGTTCAAATCGAACTTCCGCCGCTGAGGGACAGGAGAGAGGACATCGAACCGCTGGCGAGGCGTTTTCTCGAAATCTATAACGCAGAGATGGGCAGAAGCGTGAGCATGTCGGCGGACGCTTTAAGCGTCCTTAAAAGCTATCCTTGGCCGGGCAACATAAGGGAGCTTAAGCACTGCATGGAGAGCGTCGTTCTTATGTGCCGCGGAGAAATCATACGGCCTGAAGACCTTCCTGAAAGGATGCGGCCTCTCGACGACAACGAGCTTTCCGGCGATTTCTCGGAAATGAAATCCCGCCTGTTGGAAAACTTCGAAAAGAAATACTTTGCTTCCATTATTAAAGAAGCGGGCGGAAATATTTCAAAGGCGGCTGATCTGGCAAACCTGAGCCGGGTGTATCTGGCAAAAAAACTTAAAGAATACGGGATAGACGCCAAAGAAGAAAAGCAAAACTCCGGCGACTCTCCCGGCAAATAGAAATCTTTCTTGCTGATTGTAGTCATTACACTAATTGGATTTGATATTAATTTTTTCTTATCGCCGTATTGCGTCTCCTTTGCGAGCGGCTGATTTGCTGAGGATTAAAGAAAACAACAGTTATCATATTCAGTCGAGCTCAAATATCCCCCATAGAAATAGGCATATTTATTACGAACGCGCGCGAGCGGCTGTTGAATGCGCCAACTGTTGTTGGCATTCGCTACACGTCCCGCGCCGCGCTCGGCGATTCTTCTTCAAAATAAATAAACCTTTGACACAAGCGATATTTTTATCTTTTCGATTGCGCGCCGCGCCTATGGCTCGTGTTGGCAGGCTAATTGACATATTAGAACCACGAAGCAGGACGTGACAGGGGAGACGAAACTCTGATGGAAAACATAGCCGTAGAAACAAGTTTCTCGCAACCTAGGCTGCTGCTTGTGGACGACGACGCCGGTTTCAGGGAGAACATCGAGGAAATTCTTGATAGGTCCTTGATTCAACACGTTTCCAAAGAGGGCGGCGCCGACGCAATAAAAGAATTGATACACAACAAAAAAGGGTTCGACTGCGTGTTGCTTGATATGCACATGGGCGGGATAAGCGGAGTGGACACAGCGCGCATGATTAAGAAGTTGAAGGGCGCGTTGCCGATAGTGATGATGGGAACGGGCGAGTCGCTCCTGATGGAGATAACCGCGCGGACTATAGGATCAAACTGCCATTACATAAAGAAGCCGTTCAGCGAGGAAGAACTGGTGGACGCGCTGAGACGGTCTATAAGCGCGCCGACGGGAGGGCGCTGAAAATGGAAGATAGAGTTAAAACAGCGATAGAAAATCTCTCGGCGCTGGTGGCGGAGTTCGACGCGGAGGACGCGGGGATAAGCCGTCTGATTCTTGAAGCAATTGAGGAGATTCGAAATTCGGCGACGGATAAGATGGCTGCGCTGCTGGACAAGGCTGAAGGAGCAGTGGTCGACATCTGCGCGGGCGAAACGGATTTTGCCGCCGCTTATGTGGCGTTGGTCTCGGCGGTCGGCGCGGTTCAGAAGGAGC
>JAKQBV010000462.1 GCA_029573925.1 bacterium | reverse complement strand
GTTCCGGGTCTCCCAAATCGAAAACAGTCTGAAAACCAAGCTTGACCGCTTCCGCCGTTTCCTCGAAGGTCGGCGCGTAGCAGAGGATTTCCTTCAGGGAGCAAACCCGCCTGCGGGCCTCGCTCAGCCCGTGTTTTTTGTATTTCTCCTCCGGAACCCGCAACAGCCCGAACATCTTGTTCAGGTCCATGTCAAGCAGCGCCGTGCCGTGTTGCATTATCATTCCGCCGCGCCTGACCTGCGCGCTTCCGCTCACTTTTTTGTCTCCGAAGATAATATCATTAACAGGGGAGAACTTGAAACCATTTCGAAAAAAATCCAGTCCGGCGGCCAGCGCCCCGCAGATGATTTCATACGAGGCCGAGATGGGGCCGGGGAAAGCCGACGCCGGGACGACCACGCAGTATGTCAGTTCCGCTTGATGAAACACCGCCCCGCCGCCGGTAATTCGGCGAAGCGCCGGGACTCCCGCCGCGCGGCACGCGTCAAGGTCGATCTCTGCCGCGGCGTCCTGCGCGTAGCCGAATGTTATCGCGGGCGGTCGCCACGAGTAGAACCGCAGCGAAGGCCGCGCGCGACCGGCGGCGGCCTCGTTCAGCAGCGCCTCGTCCAGCGCCATGTTCCACGGCCCTTCCGCCGCCCCCGGCTCCAGAAAAGTCAGCCGCAACCTTTCTTCCATCGCGTCCCTCAGCCCTTCATCGGCGGCGAGTCGAACAGCTTCAGCGTTCTGATGTCAACGACATGTCCGGCTGCGCCTGCGCTATCCTTATCGCCCACAATTCCTCGCGCCCCGCGTCGCTTCCCACTGATGTGGTGGCCACATAGCGCGTCTTGCCTTCCGTTATGTCTTCGTTTCGGTGTATATGCCCGTAGAAATAATACGGCGGGTTATACTTTTTAATCAGACTCAGGAACTTGTTCATGCCCACGCAGTCGGAACACCACTGCTGTGGCATAGGCTCGAACTGCCTAGGCCCGTGGTGAGAGACGAGCACGGGAACTTTGTCGCCTGCGGTGTCGAGAGATCGGCCCACGAAAGCCAGCTCCCCCCTGCTTAAAGTTCCGCTGTACGAAATGGCCCCGCCGTTCTTCTGGAAATATTCCAAGTTGCGGTTGCGCACCGTCAGCGAGTCCCAGTCGTAGGAGTTGAAACAGATGAACCTGTGTGGGCCGAAGTCGAGGACGCGCCGCGTCGGGCCGAAGAAGTCGCGCCAATATCTCACGCCGTCCGTCCGCAGCGTCCCGTCCGCGTCCAGCCACGAATAGAAATCGTGGTTGCCGGGGATTATGACCATCGGGACGCGGGCGTGTTCAAGCAGTTCGGCGACCGCCGCCGGGTAGTCCTCGTCGTAAGTCTCAGGATACGCCGTTATATCTCCAGTGAGAAGAATGAACTGCGGGTTCTCTTTGTTGGCGGCCTCGATGGACGCGACGCGGACTTTTTTGATGTCCATGCCGGGGAATTGTTTTTCGGCGCGCGGGTCGCCCATGTGGTAGTCCGTCACATGAGCGAACTTGAGAGGGGCTTCGAACGATTCGATTACGGAGACCGAGTGGCGTTGCAAGTCCTTGCGGTGTTCTCCGCCGGATGTGAACTCGACCTCTAGGTCGTACATCCCCGGGGGGACATGGGCCGGGATGTCGATGGAAAAATCGCCGCCGCCCTCCGGCAGAGGCGAGTCAAGCGCCGATTCGGCGACCGTCTCCCCGGTGAACGAGCGAAGCAGCCTCGCCTTGGTCGCGCGGCCCGCTTTCGGCGCTCTCACAGTCGCCGCCGCCCGCCCTCCGGGAACCACGAATTCCGGCTGGCTGAAAGTCGGCCGCTTCAGTTCGCGAACCGCTATTTCAATGCCATTCGCGCGCGTCGAAAACACCGGCAAACCAAACGCCGAAATCGCGCCCGCTCCCACCGCCAGCTTTCCTGCCGCCGCTAA
>JAKQBV010000460.1 GCA_029573925.1 bacterium | reverse complement strand
GTTTTCTATCTTCAGCAGTATCCCGTCTATCACATCCACTTTCTGGAATATCGCGTCGAGAAACTCTTTGTCAACCGCCGGAAACTTCTTCTTCAGCTTCTCCATCATGTCTTCGATTTGATGGGCTATCTCGGAGACGTCCATGAATTCGAGCATGGCCGAAGAGCCTTTAATGGTATGGACATTGCGAGAGATGCGCTTTATCAGTTCCTCGTCGGTGTCTCCGCCTTCAAGCTCGACGAGGTCCTGATTCAGGTTCGTGATATATTCCTTGCACTCGTCAAGGAACAGTTTGATGGTCTTCGGCGTTTTGAACGATTTTGCCATCCGAGTCACCCCGGTTGTTTCTGAAAGATCACGCAGTCTTTCATCGGTGTCAGTTTAAAGCCGTCCACGAGGCCGCGGATCATCTCCGTAGGCCCGAGGAACAGCCATCCGTCGTCCACGAGAGAGGCGTGAAATCTCTCGAGTATGCTTTTCTTGTCCTCATCCCTGAAATATATCAGCACGTTGCGGCAGAAGATTATGTCGAACCCGGCCATGTAGTAGGAGTCGAACAGGTTGGCGTAGTCGAACTCGACCATCTTTTTGACAACGTTGTTAATTATGTATTTGCCGTCTCTAAAAGTGAAATATTTGTCCAGAAGTTCTTTGGGGAGGCGCTCGACAGCGCGTTTGGAGTACACTCCCTCCATCGCTTTTTCGAGCACGGCCGTGGAGATGTCGGTGGCATAAATCTGGAAGTTCCATATAGAGTGGAACCTGATCGACTCCATGAGGGCCATCGCGATGGTGTAAGGCTCCTCGCCGGTGGAGCACCCCGCGCTCCATATCCTCATCGTCCTGTCCCCCGCGGCTATCTTTTTTTCGGCCAGTTGCGGCAATATGAAGTTCCTGAAGCAGTCTATCTGGGACTCGGAGCGGTAGAAGTAAGTCTCGTTTGTTGTGACTATATTGATTAGAATGGAAAGCTCCGCGCGGTCGTCTTCCGAAGAGATGGCCCGCCTGTACTGTTCGGGATCGCAGATGCCTGTCTCAGCCATTCGGGAGCGTATCCTGTTGCCGAGTATCGACAGTTTGGAGTCGCCGAACCAGAGGCCGCAGGCCTTCCAGATGATGTCCCTGAACGCGACGAGTTGTTTTTCAGAAATTTCAGTCATTTATTTCACGAATCGCCTGATTACTTCCTTCACTTTCGCATAGTTGAAAGGTTTTGTTAGATATTCGTCCGAGCCGGCTTTGAGTCCCCATATCCTGTCCGTCTCCGCGCTTTTGGCGGTAAGCATTACGATGGGGATGTGCTTGAAAGCCGGGTCTCTCTTAAGCAGCTTGCAAACTTGGTAGCCGTTCATTCGCGGCATGTCGATGTCGAGCAGTATGAGGTCTACGCTATGGCGTTTGACCGCGTCGAGGGCCTCTATGCCGTCAGCCGCGGTGAACACCTTAAAACCGTCTTTGATCAGCGCCTCGCTTACCGCCTCGACGACGACCGGGCTGTCGTCCACGACGAGTATGGCGGAATCCTTCATTGGGAAGCTCTCCCTTCGGGAGTGTATAGGGCCACCCGGTTGCGGCCCCCTCTTTTGGCCTGATACATCGCCTCGTCGGCTCTCGCTATCAGGTCGAGCCTTGTCTTTATATTGTCGTCGGGGTATCCGGAAACGCCGAAACTTGCCGTCATCTTCAATGGCTCGTCCCTGCCCTCGAACTCCATATTTTCTATCATTTCCCTCATCCGTTCCGCGACTATCACCGCGTTCTTTTTCGGCGTCTCCGGCAATATCGCCACGAACTCCTCGCCTCCGTACCGCGCCACGAGGTCGATGTCCCTCACGCACCTTCTGAGCACTCCGGCCATCCCTTTGAGCACGACGTCCCCCTGCTGATGTCCGTAGGTGTCGTTCAGATCCTTGAAATGGTCTATGTCCATCATTATCAGCGAGAGCGAAAGGTTGAACCGTCTCGACCTGCTGTATTCCTTTTCAAGCTGCTCTTGAAAATACCTGTGGTTGTGAAGCCCGGTCAGCCCGTCGGCGACGGCGAACCTTTTAATTTTTTCGTACATCCTCACGTTGTCCACCACGATAGCGGACTGTCTGGCTATGAGGGAAAAGATGTCTCTTTCCTCCTGCTTGAACTGCCCCCGATGGCCGCGCGCCATCATGAACATTCCGAAATTTTCGCCTTTCGATTCGAGCGCGGCGGCTTCGAATCCCGCCAAGCTCATTTCTTCCGCCGCTTTCATCATGTTGTGTTCAGGATCGTGAAGCTCCACCTCGATGCCTTCCCGCTCAAGTTCCCCGGAGTCCGCGTCTTTCATCAACTCGTCCATCAGGCGCTTCTTAGCCTGAACGAAGAAATCGCGCGTGGTGGGTCGATATATGTACACGAAAAGCTTAAGCCTGTTGTCATCCTTGAGCAGAATCATGGCGATGTCGAACTCGACGACTGACGACAGGGTGTCGGATATCGCGCGGCAAGTGTCGACCAAGTCGCTCTGTCGCGTGGCTATCTGATATATGCTGTTGACAAGCGTCATCTTGAAAAGCTGGGTTTCCTGAACCTCGCCCGCTTTGAAGATAAGGTCGGAGCCGTCGTTGTCGGAAGACAGCGCGGCGGTCAGGTCCTTGGGGCTTTCGCTGCGCCGCTCTTTTTCGGTCATCACTCTTTGCAGCGTTTCGAGAAGCTCGTCGCGGTCGAAGGGCTTCGTCATGTACGCGTCCGCGCCAGTCTCCAATCCCCAGAATTGATCCTGTTTCTGGCCTCGCGCTGTGAGCATTATTATCGGAAAATCCTGAAACTGCGGGTCGTTTCGCAACATGCGGCATACCTGAAGACCGCTTATGCTTGGCATGTCGATGTCGAGGAACATGAGGTCGAATCCTCCGCTCCTCACCGCTTCAAGCCCCTCTATGCCGTCGGGCGCGGCGGTCACGCTAAAGCCCTCGGCCGCCAGAATCTCCTCAAGCATTTTCCGGATGACTGCGCTGTCATCCACGACAAGTATTCTCATCAGACTCGATTCTCCGCGCGGTCCCCCGCCGCCGCCGCCACCTGATCCATCGGACTTCCGCAGGCGGGACAGAAAAAATCGTACTCGGCTACTTTCTCGCCGCAGCCGGAACACAGCTTGTGTCCGGGGCGTTTGTCCAGTATTTCAGGTTTCGGGGCCGCTGCCGGACTGTTTTTTTCGACTGCCGCATATCCGCCGTCGCGTGCCTGCGATTTCTTCAACCTGCTGTTCTTCACGCCCGCCGAAACGGCGTAAGAGGCTACCGCCGCCGCCGCCGCGCCGATTACTATTTTCCAAAAGTTGTTCATTGATCCGCGCTCCTTCTAGCTCCTCCGCGCGCCCCGCCGCCCCTCAACTGACGCTCCTGCGCGCACAGTCCTCTGTCCTGTTCTATCTTTGCCTGCGCCATCTGATAATTCGGGTCCACATCCCTGAGTATTTTTTGAAACGAGTCTATCGCCTCGCAATACTCTCCCTTGCTCTCCAGCGCCTCTCCCATCTGATATAAGGCGTCCAGATTGTTCGGCTCTATGGCGAGAAGCTTGTTCAGCGCTTCCGTCGCCATGTCCAACTCCCTCTCCGCTAGCGATGTCTGGTTTCGCTGCGTCAGCTTTTCCGCGTTGTCCATTCTTATCCGAGCGATCCTTTTTAAGGGATCAGTCTGTTTTTCATTTATCTTTGCCGCCTTCTCATAAAAATTCAAAGCGTTCGCCATGTCTCCAGCCGCGTAATATTTCCTGCCTTGGCTGTAGTGATATGTGTATAGCACCTGTTTGTATGAGAACAGGATAGCCAGCGCGATCGCCAGAACCCCAACAGCCACCGCTCCGAGTTTCATCATCTTCGGGAGCGCCGTGTTCAATTCCATAACAGGCTTGCGCCCCCGCTTAATCTCGAATTTCGGCGGCTGATACGGGTCCGCAGCTTCGAGGCTCCGCATGTATTCATCGTATTCTTCGCCCTCGCCGGGCTGCGCCCCTTCCTCGCCGCCGCCGTATTCTGAAGCCGGCTCCGCGTATTCGCTCTGCCCGCTATCCGAAGGCTGCTCATACTCCGGCTCTTCCGCGTATCCATCAATGGAAGGCTCCGCCGCAGCCTGCCCCGGTTCTGAAAATTCGAAC
>JAKQBV010000459.1 GCA_029573925.1 bacterium | reverse complement strand
TATTCTAAAACCTACCCGCCCCTCCACCCCTTTTCGATGAGGGTTGGGTTACGGTGGGTTGACAGCCTTTATCATAGGCGCATTTTTCACCAATGCGGGCTGAAATCGAAGAAAGGGATGAGATGCGAGGCGAATCGAGCGAGAACGAGGGAGCATACTGCTTGGTATGTGACCGAGTTAGAGTCGATGATTCAACGACGTAGATCGCCCTTTATTCGATTTCTCGGATTTTTCTCGTGAAAAATCCGAGCCAAAAGCGGGGACGGCAAAACAGCCGGGGACCACTCCGCAATCCGGCATTTTTCCCTCCGCGAACCGCGCCCGAATTCCGCCTCAAAACAAGAAAAAACAAAGCAGAAAAGATTTGACACTCCCAACCCCCCGTGCTAACATTTGTTGCAATCTGCTCAAACGGAGATTGCGCCGTTTGAGTTTTTTTGTTGTTACGGTCCGGCGCGACGCGGCGGCAGTCATCTGGAGGCAATCATGCCCGCAATAGTTCTAGTCGGCGCCCAGTGGGGCGACGAAGGCAAAGGTAAAGTCACAGACATGCTCGCAGAGGGCGTGGACCTCGTCGTCCGCTACCAAGGCGGCAGCAACGCCGGTCACACCGTCGTCGTCGACAACGAGGAATACAAACTCCACCTCATCCCCTCCGGCATCTTATACGAAGACAAAATCTGCATCATCGGCGACGACGTCGTAATTGACCCTGCCACCCTTATCAAAGAAATTGAAAACCTCAAAGCGCGCGGCGTCAGCCTCTCCAACCTCAGGATCAGCGGCAACGCCCACCTCGTCATGCCCTACCACAAAACGCTCGACCAGTACGAGGAAGGACTCAAAGGCAAACACAAGCTCGGCACCACCGGGCGCGGCATCGGCCCCGCCTACGTCGATAAAATGGCCCGCACCGGACTGCGCGTCAGCGACCTCTTCGACCGAGAAGAGTTCGAAGGCCGCCTCGGCCACTCCCTCAAATACAAGAACCTCATCCTGCGCGAAATCTTCAAGGACAAAGGTTTCGAGGCCGACGCCATTTGCGACGAATACTTCGCTTACGGCCAAGCCATAAAACAATACGTCGGCGACACCTCGCTCATCATCCACAACGCGCTGAGAGAAGAAAAGATCATACTCTTCGAAGGCGCTCAGGGAACCCTGCTCGACGTCACCCACGGCACATACCCGTACGTCACATCGTCGCACCCCGTGGCCGGCGGAGCCTGCGTCGGAGCCGGCATCGGCCCCACCAAAATCGACCGCGTGCTCGGCATCACCAAAGCCTACACCACCCGCGTCGGCGAAGGCCCCTTCCCCACCGAACTTCAGGACGAGATCGGCGCGCACATACAGAAAAAAGGCGGCGAATTCGGCACGACCACCGGACGCCCCCGCCGCTGCGGCTGGCTAGACGCCCTCCTGCTCCGCTACAGCGTCCGCATCAACGGCATGAGCGCCCTCGCCATGACCAAACTCGATGTCCTCGACGAACTCGACACCATCAAAATCTGCGTCGGATACAAAGTCGGCAAAGAAACCATCACCGAATTCACCACCGACTTCAGAAAACTCCGCGAATGCGCGCCCGTTTACGAAGAAATGCCCGGCTGGAAAGAAGACACCAGCGGAGTCAAAGACTACCGCGACCTGCCGCAGGGAGCAAAAGAATACATCAAAAACATCGAGCGGATCATCAAAGCCCCGATCTCGATTATATCAGTCGGCCCGCGCCGCGCGCAGACCGTCATACTGCGGAAATTTGTGTGAGGCGCGCCGGAAAACAACCGGAAACGACAAAAAAACCCGCCACATTTGCCGCCCCGCATATTGACAGCGGCAAAACGGGACGCTAAAATTTAGAGTTTGTGAACTTTGAAAAGGGCTTACCCAACCCGGAGAAACAATCCGGAAGGCCGGAACAGGCCTGTAAGGAACGCATCGGGCCGTTAACTCAGGTGGTAGAGTACCGGACTTTTAATCCGGGTGTCCCGGGTTCGAACCCCGGACGGCTCATCAAAGCCGCCCTCATCGTCTAGTGGTTAGGACACCGCTCTTTCAAGGCGGCGGCAGGGGTTCGAGTCCCCTTGGGGGCGTTTTTTTTTAAGTCCGGGCGGGTAGTTCAGTGGGAGAACGCTTGCTTCACACGCAAGAGGTCGTGGGTTCGAAACCCACCCCGCCCAATGCATTGCAAAGGGAGCCGTGGTGTAGTGGTTAACATGCCGGCCTGTCAAGCCGGAGATCGCGAGTTCAATCCTCGTCGGCTCCGTAGGTGAAAAACTGAAATTTAGAGAGGGTGTGTAAAAGTTGCCGGGAGTAAAAGTTCATGAAGGCGAATCGATAGAAAGCGCTCTCAGACGCTTCAGAAGCGTTTGCCGCGACGCCAGAATTCAGGAAGACTACAAACGCTCGCAGGTTTACGAAAAACCAAGCGACAAGCGCCGCCGCAAAATCAAAGAACGCGTGCGCAAAAGCAGAAAAAAGAAATTCTGACGCCCCGCCCCCGCAGGCACGGCCCGCTCCCCTGCCCCGCACGGAGACCCTCAACGGCCTCCCCGCAGGAGAACACACAGCCGCAGCCGGCGCTGGCGCAACGTCAACACAAAGCAGGAGCCGAGATAGCTCAGTCGGTAGAGCGAGGGACTGAAAATCCCTGCGTCGGCGGTTCAAATCCGTCTCTCGGCAAAAACCCTGCCCCCCGCAAGGGCCGGGAAACAACAGTCCGGGCAAACCGAACAAACAACCGCCAGAGCGAGCCGCATGATTATCCGGCCCGCCAACAATAACGGGGCTATAGCGCAGTTGGGAGCGCGTCTGACTGGCAGTCAGAAGGTCG
The DNA here is from genome assembly GCA_029573925.1 of bacterium. GTDB lineage: Bacteria > UBP15 > UBA6099 > UBA6099 > UBA6099 > UBA6099. The sequence goes on along the minus strand of JAKQBV010000459.1, from coordinate 695 downwards.
GGGGTTCGAATCCCCCTAGCTCCACTAAAAAAGCCGCATAAACACAAGGTTTTTTAGAATCGTCTGTTTCGCAAACCCGGAATAAAGCCGTAACATAGCTGTAACATTTGGCAATTTCACATCGATTGCAGCAACGTCGCATTTGATAAGAAGTCTCGTGCCGCCCCCATCCGTGATCCAAAATTTATTTTTCTTCAGCGCCCTGTTTCCACTATCGCCCTCGCGCCGCACTGATTGCGCTTGCACGGAACAATCATGTAAAATAAAAATCAGTGGGATCGCAGAAATCGCTCGTGCCGGAAAGATGTGGTGATTACCTCGGCGATGGGCCGAAGAGGAAGGCTGTAAAGCTGTATCAAATCATTATCGGATATAACATGGCTGATTATGTCCTTTATTGGTATTGTCGACACAATATACAGGGCGGTTCAATCCCGAAAGGGTTGACAGTTGAAAACTATTTCATGACTGAGCATTTGTTAACATTCAGCAAAGTATCATTCGGTTACGATTCATCCCTGAATTTCCTTATCGAAAATTTTTCGGGTGTGTTCGTTGAAGGATGGACCGGCATAGTCGGCCCGAATGGAGCGGGCAAAACAACGATGCTTCTTCTCGCCTGCGGGATGCTCTCCCCAGTGACCGGAACCATTTCCCGTCCTCAGAACTGCTATTATTGTCAACAAAGAACCGAT